>JANNWI010000059.1:0-1568 GCA_031414715.1 Methylophilaceae bacterium
GGCGCGTAATGCCAGCGAAATTGCAGAAGCGCAACGCTTACGTTATAAAGTATTTGCCGAGGAAATGGGCGCGCAAATTACTAGCGGCAGCAATAAAAAAACCAGTGGCCTAGATATTGATGGTTTTGATGCTTTTTGTGATCACCTATTAGTGCGCGAAAGCGCCAGCAACAAAGTGATTGGCACCTATCGTATTTTAAGCCCACACAAGGCCTTTGAGGCAGGTGGCTATTACTCTGCAGGCGAGTTTGATTTAAGTCGTTTAGCACATTTATCTAGCAGCATGGTCGAGCTTGGACGCGCTTGTGTGCACCAAGATTATCGCCATGGTGGCACCATTACCATGCTGTGGGCGGGGCTGGCCAAGTATATGCAAACGCACAATTATGAATACATGATAGGCTGCGCTAGTGTGCCGATGCAAGATGGTGGTCATATGGCAGCAAGTCTGTATCACAAGCTTAAAGATGCACATTTGTCTCCTGCTGAGTATCGCGTTTTTCCACACAACCCGTTGCCAATTAATGCGCTCAATAAAGATTTACCAGTGACTTGTCCACCACTAGTTAAAGGTTATTTACGGCTTGGTGCTTATATTTGTGGCGAACCTGCGTGGGATGCCACTTTCAACACAGCCGATATGCTGGTAATGTTACCCTTATCTAAAATTAATAGCAGATATGCGGCGCATTTCTTAAAATAATTTGCAACAAAGCCATTTTTTAACTCGTTATTATCGAATATCGCGTATTTTAATTCACACTATTGTGGGGTTAACACTGGCGGCATTGGTGTTGCCGCTCATCAGCAAAAGCAGCAATCTAAAGCTGATTCAATGGTGGTGCGGCGGCTTATTGCGCGCATTTAATATTAAAGTAATACTCCACGGCAACCTGCCACCTGCAAGCACCAATAGCACCATGTTTGTTGCTAATCACATTTCTTGGTCGGACATTCATGCACTCAACAGCGTGATTCCGCTGCGCTTTATTGCCAAATCAGATATCAAAAGTTGGCCAGTATTCGGCTATTTAGTCAGAAAAAGCAATACCATATTTGTAGAAAGAGGAAAACGACAAGAGGCTGGGCGCATTGTAGAGCTAACCAAAGAGTGTATATTAGCTGGTGATAATGTATGCTTTTTCCCCGAAGGCACCACAACTGACGGCACTGGGTTTGGTGGTCACGGCATTGATGGTGAAAATAAGATTGAAAATAAAAGCGCCCTGCAAGGCACACCAGTATTGGCTTTTAAGAGCAGTGTATTGCAAGCAGCAATTGATGCAAAGGCGACTATTTGGCCTGTGGCAATACGCTATGCGCACGCTGATGGCAGCATTAATACGCAAATGGCGTATGCAGGCGAAACCACGCTAATAGAGTCTATGCAAAATGTGTTGCGAGAAAAAAATCCAACCGTTAACTTACATTTTTTAACGCCAATACAAACCGAAGGCAAAAATAGGCGCGATGTCAGCAAAGCAGCTTATGATGTCATTGTTTCCAAACTCAACAGTATCTAAATTAATGAGTTGCTGTGCTTAAAAAGCTACATCACGCGGATCATG
>JANNWI010000060.1:0-9818 GCA_031414715.1 Methylophilaceae bacterium
GGTAATAGATTGGTGCAATCGCTCATCGCCAAAGGCAGCCACTTTAACGTAAAAGATCGGCAGGACTTATTTAAGTTGGTGGGCGAAATCATCCGCAATTTAATTCCGCGCTACAAAAGCTTACAACAAAAAGGTCAAATAGAGATTTCTAGCACGCCACATCATCACCCCATTTTGCCTTTGTTGTTAGATTTTAATAGCACGCTAGATGCTATGCCAAGCGCCACTTTGCCAAATGCAGCGCAATATCCAGGTGGTGAGGCTAGAGCCATTCATCATGTACAACAAGCGCAAGCCTCTCATGCACGCAGGTTTGGTGATAAGCCTGTAGGCATGTGGCCTGCCGAAGGGTCTGTGTCTAAAGAAGCGCTGTTACTGTTGGCTAAACAAGGCGTGCAGTGGGCAGCCTCGGGTGAGTCAGTGCTGACGAATAGCTTGTTGAAATCTAACCCTAAAAAAATGCTGACAGCACACCACGATTACTTGTATAAACCTTACAAAATTAGTGATGGCGACAACCAAATTGTATGCTTTTTTAGAGACGATAGGCTGTCAGATAAAATTGGCTTTGAGTATTCCAAAATGCACAGCACCGATGCGGTAAACAATTTTATCAACGATTTAGAGCAAGTGCGCACCAGTTTTCAAGCGAACGAAAATCCGGTGGTTAGTGTGATTTTAGATGGCGAAAACGCTTGGGAATATTATCCATACAATGGATATTATTTTTTGGCCGAGCTATATCAAGCGCTTAGCAACCACCCAGACATTGAAATGGTGACGCAATCGGAAGTGCTGCAAGCCATTAATACGCCAAACAAAAGTGAATATAAAGTGTTTTGTGGCAACTTGCCACAAATTGCCGCGGGTAGTTGGGTGTATGGCACTTTTAGCACTTGGATAGGTAATAAAGATAAAAATCGCGGTTGGGATTTACTGTGCGAAGCCAAACTGGCCTACGACCAAGTATTGCAAACTGGCAATTTAACAGCGGCTGAGCGATTAAATTGCGAAAATCAGCTGTCTGTGTGCGAAGGCTCCGATTGGTTTTGGTGGCTGGGCGATTACAATTCTGCCGCCAGCATTAGCAGTTTCGACCATTTGTATCGACGCAATTTAAGTAATTTATATATGTTATTAAAATTGCCAATACCTAGCAAATTGTCGCAACCAATTAGTACAGATAGTACGCCAGTTGCTAGCAGTGCTATGGCAAGTGGCACCATGAAACGCGGTCAAGAGAGCTAAAATGGCGGGCAATCTGATTGCTAAGCAACAAGCGAGACGCGCAGGTGTGTTGTTGCACATCAGCTCGTTACCTAGTGGCAATTTTGGTGCAGATGCGTATAAATTCATTGATTTTTTAGTTGATATTGGCGCCAGCATTTGGCAAACCTTGCCACTCAATATGCCGCATGATGATGGCTCTCCCTATCAATGTTTAAGCGCACATGCTGGTAATCCCACATTTATCGATTTTAATGCTTTAGTGGCACTTGGTTTACTTAAAAGCGAAGATTTAGCTAATAAAGACACTGGTCTGCAACCGCACGGGTTGTCCCCGCAGAATATACCAGCTGAAGCTGGTTATTCATGCGTGAAAGCCAATATCCATGCTCTTGCTGGCATGGCATATGCAAACTATAAACAACAAAAAAATTCAGATTTAAAACAACAATTCACACAATTTTGCCGAAAAAATGTCAGTTGGTTAAGTGATTTTGCCTGCTTTTTGCTGTTGCGCGAAAAGTATCACCATGCCAGCTGGCAAACTTGGCCAACGTCATTTAAAAACAAACAGCCAGCTGCCATCAAACAGCTAAAACAGCGCAACGCGCATGCAATGAGTGTTGTTAAATTTACCCAATTTTTGTTTTTTAAACAGTGGCAGGCGCTCAAAGCTTACGCCAATAAAAATAACATTGCTATGTTTGGTGACATTCCAATTTTTGTGGCTTATGACAGTGCCGATGTGTGGGCAAAGCCGCATTTGTTTAAGTTGGACAAATCGAAGAAAATGCAGGTAGTGGCAGGTGTGCCACCTGATTATTTTTCTGTCACTGGCCAGCGCTGGGGTAACCCGCATTACAACTGGCAAGCCATGCAAGCGCGTGGCTTTAATTGGTGGTTGGCACGCATGCGCACACAAAGTGAAATGTTCGATTTGCTGCGCATTGATCATTTTCGTGGCTTAGAGTCGGCATGGGAAATTGCCGAGCATACAGACACTGCCGTGGAAGGCGCATGGGTATTGGCTCCTGGCGATGCTTTATTAAAGGCTATTAAAAAAAGTTTTCCACATTTGCAGTTAATTGCAGAAGATTTGGGTGTGATTACTGCAGAAGTGAATAATTTGCGCGAAAAATACGCGCTGCCAGGTATGAAAATTTTGCAGTTTGCTTTTGGTGGCGACAATAGCAACCCATATTTGCCGCACAATATTGAGGAAAATAGTGTGGTTTATACGGGCACGCACGATAACGATACCACCTTGGGTTGGGCGCAGCAGTTGGATGCACCAACCAAAAACCATGTCAACAGTGTGCTTGGGGATATTCATACAGCTATGCCGCAGGCCTTAATTGATCTGGCATTGGCTAGCAGAGCCAATATGGCAATTATCCCCATGCAAGATATTTTGGGCTTGGATGGCACGCACCGTATGAATACGCCAGGCACGATAGATAATAATTGGCGTTGGCAATTTCATTGGCCGCAGCTTACGCCAGACCATAGCAATCGTATCAAAGGCGCGATAAAATCATCGCAGCGCAACAATTAGGGAAATAGTATGCTGGCGTTAGGCATTGATGTAGGCGGCACCAATATTCGTTTTGGTGTTTTCGATGGTGATCAATTAATTGATACAACGCGCATAGAGGCTAATTTGAGCCAAGCCTGCAAAGATGTCTCAGCTGAAAGCGCGGCGCTTGAAGTGGTACGTATTTTATCCAGCGAAATCGTCAATATCATCGAGAAACACACCGATATTGAGACAGTTGGCATTGGTTTCCCTGGCTTTATTCACCCAGATAGCAAAAAAATTATCCAATCCCCCAATTTGCCTGGCCTCAGCTATTTTGATTTGCGAAAAGCGTTATCTGCTATTTTAGATTTGCCAGTAACCATAGAAAATGATGCTAATGCTGCCGCCTTTGGCGAGTATTGCTTAGCACAAAAATCGGCACACAATTCCCTAGATAGCTTGATTTACTTGGGTCTTGGCACGGGTGTTGGCAGTGGCTTGGTGTTAAATGGCAAGCCTTACACAGGCCAGCACGGCGCAGCGATGGAAATTGGGCACATGATTGTAGAGCCAAATGGCAGACAATGTGGCTGTGGCAACAAAGGCTGCATGGAACAATACGCATCGGCGACTGGCGTGGCGGCAACTTATTTTAAAGCCACAAAAAAACAGCTGACTGCGCATCAAATCGCAGCGCTAGCCAATTCTGGCGATAAGCTTGCATTACAATCTTATGAGCTGGCTGCGCGTGTCATTGGACAATGTTTGGCCAATCTTCTTAAAGTGTTAGATGTCAGAAATGTAGTCATTGGCGGTGGCATGACGGCTGCTTGGCCGCTGATGCAAATAGCCTTTAAGTCACAATTTGAGGCCGACTTAATCCCCGCCTTGCGCGGTGATATTCAAATCAACATATCTAACGCTGAGGATACTGCAGGCATGCTAGGCGCGGCCATGTTGGCGCATTAAATCTAGTACTTTGTAATAACACTGTCATATAACTTTTCATATAATCTGTGATTAGTTAAGGTGGTTTAGTATGAGTCAAGAGACTTTGCAATCTGACGTAACAGCAATCTTACAATCAAAAACCCTCACGGCCTTATTTCAGCCAATCATTGATATCAATCGCAGCATAGTATATGGCCACGAAGCACTTATTCGTGGGCCAGTAGGCACTAAGTTACACGCGCCGATTGATTTATTCGAAGCCTCTCATTTAGTTGGATTAACACCTGAAATGGAATATTTAAGTCGCGATATTGCACTAAGCGAATATGCAAAATCTAAAAATTTAAATAAACTGTTTGTTAATATCAGCCCAGAATGTTTGCAGTTAACTGACTCTCAATATGCATTTAGTTTAAGCCAGCTAGAGCGTATTGGTTTGCGACCTAGAGATATCGTGATTGAAATTACCGAAGGCACCTCTATAAAAGATTACAGCGTTCTCAAAAGCGCAGTGAGTCGATACCGAGAAATGGGGTTTAGTATTGCCTTAGATGATTTAGGAGAAGGCTTTTCTAGCTTGAGATTGTGGTCTGAAATTTCGCCAGATTTCGTCAAAATTGATAAGCATTTTATTAGTAACATCCACAACGACTTGGTTAAGTTGGAATTCGTCAGAGCGATACAGAAAATTGCCGCAGAGGCGGGTGGATTAACCATTGCAGAAGGTGTAGAGACGCGGGATGAGCTTGCGGTCATTAAAGATCTTAAAATAAACTTTGCACAAGGCTATTTATTTGGCCGGCCGTTACCACAGTTCCAAAAATCGCTTGCAGATGATATTAAAAGTTTACTAAATAAAAATTCAATTAGCATTTTCCCAGATTCGGCCAATATTGCTAAACAGTCAACAGTGGCTAATTTGGTGAGTTACCAATCAGCAATTACTGCGGAACAGACAAACGAAGAGGTTTTTGCGATGTTCCAAGCAGAACCTCAACTATATTCTATTCCCGTAGTTGCAGATAAAATGCCGATAGGCTTAATTAGTCGTTTTGATACGATTGATCGCCTTGCGCGACCTTACCAAAAAGAATTACATGGTAAAAAATCGTGCACCCAATTTATGAATCACACGCCACTAATTGTGCAAAAAACCATGACAATTAATGCATTGAGCGAACTGTTTTTAAATGCCGATCCACAGTATTTATTAAATGGATTTATAGTTGTAGACGAAGATGATTATATTGGTACAGGCAGTGGTCATGGACTATTAAGAGAAATTACCAACTTACAAATAAGCGCCGCAAGATACGCAAATCCGTTAACTTCTTTGCCAGGTAACGTGCCCATCAATACACACATCGATCGTTTGTTAGAAAACTCACAACCTTTTGTCGCGTGTTATTGTGATTTAGATAATTTCAAGCCTTTTAATGATGCGTACGGTTATCGCCGCGGTGACGAATTGATACAATTTATTGGCCATTTACTAAGTAATGTTGCTATTGATGAAAAAGATTTTATCGGCCACATCGGCGGCGATGACTTTATTTTGTTATTTCAATCTGAAAATTGGCAACAACTTTGCCAAGAAGCACTGGATACCATCACAAAAGTGATTCCTGATTTTTACGACAGAAAAGATGTGGAAGCGGGTGGCATTAATGTTGAAGACAGGCTAGGCAATAAAAGTTTTTTCCCATTCGGTAGCATGTCAATTGGCGCAGTTAAAGTCGTTCCAGAGCATTTTACTAGCCATCACGAAGTGGCGGGTGCAATGTCTAGAACCAAGAAAGAAGCAAAAAAAATTCAAGGCAATAGTTTGTTTATCGATAGGCGCTCAAGCAATCACTAGATGCTGCTGTAACGCCCATTCTACGTGCTCTCTAAGCAATTCATTTTCATCGTGTTCACGCGCTTTTAAAGCGCCAATCACTTCTGGTGAGCTTGGTGCATTGCCTAAGCCTACGGCAATATTACGCAACCATTGCGTGTAGCCTATCCTGTAAATAGCGCTGCCTGCCATTTTTTGCTTAAATTCAGTCTCGCTCCAGCTAAAGCATTCCACTAAACTAATGTCATCTAAGCCATTGCGCACGTAAAAATCTGGCTCTTGGGTAGTTTCGGCAAATTTATTCCAAGGACAAATGAGTTGGCAATCGTCACAACCGTATACCCGATTGCCAATAAGCGGCCTAAACTCTAATGGAATAGCGCCTTTTAGCTCAATCGTTAAATAAGAGATACAGCGCCGCGCATCAACTTCGTACGGTTGTGTGATTGCTTTAGTTGGACAAATATCGATACAAGCATTGCAACTGCCGCAATGGTTAGTGGCTTTTGTATCAACTGGCAATTGTAAATTGGTGTAGATTTCACCCAAAAAAAACCATGAGCCATGGTCTTTATTAATCAGCAATGTATGCTTGCCGCGCCAACCTAAGCCAGATTTCTCTGCCAATGCTACTTCTAACACTGGCGCGCTATCGGTGAATGCTCTATATTCAAAATCGGGTACATTTTTTGCAATTTTTTCGCACAATTTTTGCAATTTTTGTCGCATCACTTTATGATAATCGCGGCCTAGTGCGTAGCGCGAAATAAAAGCTTGCTTGCTGTCTTGCATCACGCCCCAGCTTTCTTTGGCTTTGGGCGGTAAATAGTCTAATCTGGCGGTAATAACAGCGCGGGTGTTGGGCACTAATTCAGCTGGGCGAGTGCGCTTTGTACCATGTTTTACCATATAATCCATGTCACCATGAAAGCCTTTATCAATCCATGCTTGATGTTTAGTTTCAGCACTAGTCAAATTCGTATCGGTAATGCCTATCTCGGCAAAGCCCAATTCCTGCCCCCAGCGCTTGATGTCAGCCGCCAAAGCGTTTAAATCGTTATTGTTTAAAGATTGCATCACTGAATGAATTTTACCTTAAATTTAGATGACGAAGCAGCCACACTGGCGTGCGGCACCCGCTTTGCCAAAAGCTTGCAATCAGGCTTAGTGGTGCATTTGCACGGCGATTTGGGCGCTGGTAAAACCACGCTGACTCGTGGCATGCTGCATGGCCTTGGCTATTTGGGTAAGGTGAAAAGTCCAACCTATACATTAGTAGAGCCATACGAAATATTACTTAATGAAAAATTTAAGTTTACAGTGTATCATTTTGATTTGTATCGATTTAATAGTGAGGATGAATGGGAGGCCGCTGGCTTTAGAGAGTATTTTAACCCACACAGTATTTGCATGATAGAGTGGCCAGAAAAAGCTGAACATGTGCTGCCAGCGGCAGACATACATGTGCATCTTTCGCTTTATAATACTGGTCGGCACATTCAATTTTCGGCAAGCACGGCTTTAGGAAATCAATGCTTAACAAACTTTTAGCACCTATACTTGTTTCTGTTGTAATTTTTCTTGGCTGTTTTATTATCAACACAACCGCACATGCTGCCAATACTATTTCTGCAGCCCGTGTATGGCCAGCGCAAGAATACACGCGCGTTGCGTTTGAATCGACTGCTCCAATTAAATATCAGCTGTTGATATTAAAAAACCCTGATAGATTAGTCATGGATATTGAAGATGTTGAGCTGACAAGCGTACTAAAAACGCTATCTGATAAAATCGTTGCTAGTGACCCCTACATTAAACAAATCCGCGTGGGTCAATTTAAACCGGGTGTGGTGCGCATTGCAGTCGATTTAAAAGGCGAGGTGAAATCTAATTTATTTGCACTGTTGCCTGCAGGTGATTACAAACACCGACTAGTGCTGGATATTTACCCGTTGCAAGATGAGCTGATGGCTATGTTGGATAAAAAGAATGGCGATGTCAGCACCGAGAAACCTACCGAGAGACCTATTGTAGAACCACTACCACCCAGTGCGGATACGTCTGCAGACCTACCTACCGATATTACCTCAGCGCCTGTTACTGATTTGCCAGCAGAGCCTAAATCTACAGAGCCTAAATCTGCGGAACCTAAATCTAAAGAGCCTAGGCTGACTGAAGCCAAACCGACGCCAGAGCCTGAAAAAGATACCAGTAAAAATACTATTAAAAATAAAGAAGATGATCGGCTGATTACCATTGCGCTAGACGCAGGCCATGGTGGGGAAGATCCGGGTGCGCGCGGTGCCAACGGTAGCCGCGAAAAAATGATTACCTTACAAATAGCAAAAAAATTGAAAGCAAAAATAGATGCAGAACCCAACATGCGCGCCATGTTAACGCGTGATGGCGATTATTTTGTGCCGCTTGGCACGCGCGTGGTAAAGGCGCGCAAATTTAAAGCAGACTTATTTATTTCAATTCATGCTGACGCGTTTACTAATCCTGCAGCCCGCGGCTCATCGGTATTTGCATTATCTGAAAAAGGCGCGACAAGTGCCAGTGCGCGTTATCTGGCCAAAAAGGAGAACGAATCTGATTTGATTGGTGGTGTTAGTTTGGGTGGCAAAGATCCAGTTTTAGCAAAAACGCTGTTAGATTTATCACAAGCAGCCACCATTAACGATAGCTTAAAGCTGGGAAAAGCCGTGCTTGGATTTATTGGCGAGGTCAATAAATTGCACAAAAACCATGTTGAGCAAGCAGGGTTTGCCGTATTAAAATCGCCCGATATCCCGTCAATATTGGTTGAGACGGCATTCATTAGCAACCCAGAAGAAGAGAGAAAACTGATTGATGATGCTTACCAAGACAAGTTGGTGGACTCAATTCTAAGTGGCATTAAAAAATATTTTGCCAGCAATCCCGCGCTAGCAAAAACTAAATAGATTTAATGTTAAAAGTTTAGCTTTTAAAGCTTAAATCGACTTCTCTAGCCGTTTGCCCATAACCCGCTTGAGTAAGTAATGCGCGCTGTATGTAGGCGCTAATTGCTTGCCGAAAACCACTCACTTTGTCGCCATCCACAAATATCTGCGGAAATTGATAGCTCAGCCAAGCATATAAGCTTAAATTTTGACTTAAGCTTTCGGCACCCTCTAAGAATTTAGGATTAACGTGCTCTGGATTATTAGAATCTAACCAAACAGGCGTTGCAGGCAATGCTCTGGGAGCCAATAGATACGCGCTCTGCAGGGACATTAAAAAATAGTCTTTTTCAATATTCACATTAATCGAAATGGGTGCGCAGGCAAAGATAAACTTGTTTTTTAAGGCCATTTTAGGTGCAAATTCATCTACCAATAAAGCTTGGCTGTGCTGTACATTACCATTGTTTAGCTCAAATAGGCTGTGCTCGAAACGCAGCCTATTTGCAAAATAATCCAAACATTCTGCTAGCTTGTTTGTGTGTAATTGCTGTGAAATAGCGACAATTTCACCGAAGTTGGCGGCAATCGGCAGCTTTTGTAAATTGGCTGTGTCGTCAGTGGCTAACATGTGTTCTATATGTATGCGCTCGTCGTCTTCCAACACGCTTACATAGCCTGTATCGTAAATGCCAAAGCGGCCTGCGCGGCCAGCAATTTGGCGCACTTCTGTGGCGTTTAATGGGCGCGAAGCTGTGCCGTCAAATTTATGAATAGCGGTAAATATCACGCGGCGAATGGGCAAATTTAAACCCATACCAATGGCATCAGTTGCCACTAAAATATCGGCTGCGCCTGTGCAAAAGCGTTCTGATTCGTGCCTACGAACCTCTGGCGACAGCGCGCCATAAATGCTGGCCACGGTAAAACCCCATTGCCGAAAACGCGCTGATAAAGTTAATACATCCTTTCTGCTGAAGGCGATAAATGCATCGCCTTTTTGCAATTTTGGTTTTAATTTTGGCTTGCTATAACGCCTGCCGCACAAGCTTTCATCTTCCAACACTAGCGGTGTCATACGTTTTAGCTGTGTGATTTCATAGCTTTCGTTAAGCGTATCTAGCACCCGCAAGCAAATATTGGTGACGCTATTTGCACCACATACAAACACCTGCCTTGCTGGCACACCCACCAGTGCGGCTGTCCAAGCACTGCCACGGTCTGTGTCTTGCAACATTTGAATTTCATCAATAATTGCCACGTCCACTTGTTTTGTCGAGTTCATCATTTCAATAGTCGATGCCGTATGCTGCGCGCCAGCTACCAATACGCGTTCTTCACCCGTGATGAGGTTGCAAGG
>JANNWI010000061.1:0-2152 GCA_031414715.1 Methylophilaceae bacterium
CCATAAGTGTCTAATTTGTAATCGTCTGTTTTAACGTAAGTGTAATGCACACTACCACCGACTTCATTATTGGTGCCATAGCCACCAATCACTGCCCAAGGCGTTAAACCGCCACCTGCTGCTCCTTCAACTTGAGAAACACCGCCCGTCAGTAATAATTTATTGCTCAGCGGTAAATCGTCTGCATGCGCATGATTGACAGATAGCAGGGCAATTAAACTAGCAACGCCTGCGCTAAAAATAAAGCGTCTGTAGTTTGCTTGCTGGTGCCCCATACTGGTTAATTTTGTTGTGACATGACTCATTCTATTCCCCGTTAATTAATAAAAAATGGTTGGTTTGCAATGCCTATACGACAGGCAATCTAATTTAGATGCAAAATACTCAACAACTTTTTCACTACTACTTTTTCATTGAATAATTAGGAGTCAATCATGTATACTCATCTGTATACAAATAACCTTGTTCAAGTTCTGTTAGTAAGTTCTGTTAGAAAGCCAAATTATGCAAACAAAATCAAAGCTATATTGCTCGATCAAATATCTTCTTATTGCCAGCACCAGCTTACTGTTATCTTGCGCGTCTGGTGCTAAGCAAGTTGCCTTTAAAACACAAGATTGGTCTAGCTTTGGGCGCGATTACACAAGTCAGCGTTTTTCGCCAGCCACACAAATTAACACCAAAAATGTAAAAGATTTAGCTCTAAACTGGGCTTATAAAAGTGGTGTTGTGGGCAGCTTTCAAACCACGCCAATCGTACAAAATGGTGTGATGTATTTATCGCTGCCGTTTAATCATGTGGTGGCGCTAGATGCCAAAACTGGTAAACAGCTATGGCGCTACAATCACGATAAACGCGCTGATTGGAAAATGTGCTGTGGCCCAGCCAATAGGGGTGTGGCAGTGTCTGAAGGCCGTGTATTTATTGGCACGGTAGACGCGCGTTTAATTGCATTAAACGCAAAAACGGGCGCAAAAGAGTGGGATATAGATGTGGTAGAGGCTGCAATTACTACTGAAGGCCAAGATGCACTGAATAAAGATGACCCCAACAGTGCACGTAAAGTCACTGGCGGCACTGGCATTGGCATTGCTATGGCACCAGTGGTATATAAAGGCAAAGTGATTGTGGGCATTACTGGTGTTGGATATGGTTTGCATATCGACAACCCAACTGCTGATGCGCCACTGGGTGCTGTCATCGGCGTGACAGGGCGCTTTGGTAGGCCTGGTTTTCTTGCTGCTTATGATGTAACTGACGGGAAGCGCGTATGGCAATTTGACACGATTCCCGCTAATGGCTGGGAGGGTAACTTTACTGAAACCACTGAAGATGGCGTGACATTTAACCGTGATGTTGCTGGTGAAAAAGCCGATTTAGCTAAATATGCTGATTCAGCGCGCTTTGGCGGTGGTTCTGCATGGAGCACGCCAGCGATTGATGCCACAACAGATACACTTTATTTTGGCACAGGTAACCCAAGTCCGCAAATGAACGACATTTCTCGGCCAGGTGACAATCTATACACCGTCTCACTGGTTGCGTTGGATGTGAATACTGGCGAACGCAAATGGCACTATCAGCAAGTGCCGCACGATTTATGGGGTTATGACTTAGCAAGCCCGCCTGTGCTTTTTGACTACTATTTAAATGGCAAAAGTATAGCCGCTGTGGGGCAGGCCAGCAAAACAGGTTGGTTTTATATTCATGATAGAGTGACAGGCCAATTGCTGAAAAAATCGGACGCATTTGTACCGCAACAAAATATGTTTAAAAAAGCTACTTTTGACGGTATTGTAGTTTATCCAGGCATTTTAGGGGGTTCAAACTTGTCGCCAATAAGCTTGGATGAAGCAAATCAGCGCGTATTTATTGCTGGCATACATGCACCGATTAAGTATACGCTACACGAAGCACCCGCTAGCAATGGCAAAGCAGCTATTCGTTATGCTGCTAGTGAGCCGACAAAAGACCCGCGCTGGGGCTTGTTATCAGCCATTGATTTAACCAGTGGCAAACTTGCCTGGCAAAACAAAACCGCGCAACCCTTAATTGGCGGTGTGCTTGCTACTGCGGGCGGTATTTTATTTATAGGAGAAGGCGATGGCAGTTTTAACGCTTACAGCAGCCAAACTGGTGAGCTGTTGTGGC
>JANNWI010000062.1:0-1783 GCA_031414715.1 Methylophilaceae bacterium
TGTAGGACATGTGAAATATGGCTTTAATTCACCCACAATTTGACCCAATAGCCTTACATATCACCGATAGCTTTGGTATTCATTGGTACGGTTTAATGTATTTGTTGGGCTTCATGGCTTTTTTAGTATTAGGTAGACACCAAATCAAACATAAACCATGGTTTGGCTGGAATAACCAAATGCTGGATGATGCCTTATTTTATGGCGCTTTAGGTGTTATTTTGGGTGGCAGAATTGGCTTTGCTTTGTTTTACCAGTTTTCTAACTTTTTACAAAATCCGCTGGATATTTTTAAAGTCTGGCAAGGCGGCATGAGCTTTCATGGCGGTTTTTTGGGTGTACTGATTGCCATGTTTTTATTTAATCGCAAATACCCTCAACCCTGGTTAAAAGTGATGGATTTCGTGGCTCCGCTGGTGCCAATTGGCTTAGGTGCTGGCCGTTTAGCCAATTTTATTAATGGCGAGCTGTGGGGTCGCGCCACGAATGCTAGTTTTGGTATGATTTTTCCGCAAGTGGATAATATTGCACGCCATCCATCACAGTTGTATCAATTTGCCTTAGAAGGCGTAGCACTATTTTGTATTTTGTGGTGGTTTTCACGCAAACAACGCCCTGTTGGCGCCATCTCCGCACTGTTTTTAATCGGTTACGGTAGTTTTAGGTTTATCGCCGAGTACGCACGCGAGCCCGATGCTTATTTAGGGTTTTTGTCGTTGGGTTTAACGATGGGGCAGTGGCTTAGCTTGCCGATGATCATGATTGGCATTTGGATGTTGCGCCTATCGAAACACCATTATTTTGGCCAATAGCCTGCATGCGATGACAAAATTGCAACGCAGTCGAAAATCCAACATGCCGCCACTTAAATCATCACCCTTCAATTTGCATATCATTAATTAGCTCAATAAAATCAATGCGTTAATTTTTGTTTCAATGTGGCATGCAGATTGCATGTGTATGAGTACCATTCGTTAAGGTATAAATATGAAAAGCCTATTTGAAAGATTTTTTAAAAAAGAGCCAGATTTTAGCTACACCATCGCAGATTATCAGCCTATTAAAAACAGACTAAGAACGGAAGTGGCTGTCACTGAATATCAAGTTGATTTGGTTGTAGATAAAGACGACATGGATATTGATAAAATTTATCAGAACTCTTAATTAGCGTTAACTGCTCATTTCTATCTGTGAATTTTATTGTGTTGCCGCGATTGATGCCTAGTGACTGCATCGCTGCGTAACTTTAAATGCTTTGTGGTTTGCCCATGGGTACGTGCGCGCCACAGCTTAAATGAATTCAACTTTAAATTAGCCCGCATCACTTTAATGACACCATCCTGATTTAAACCAAACTGTTGTTCAATCGCCTCAAACGGCGTTCTGTCTTCCCAACCCATTTCTATGATTCTGGATAAATCCTCATCATCAAAATCTTTATCTTTATGTGGATTTTTTAGCAACATCGTTTAATGCCCGTCCATTTTTCATCTTGCCATTGTTTAAAAAATGCCTGTCGGTTAAGTGGCTTGTGATGTTCTGAATAGCCACTTTCAACACCGTGCAATTTTTGATGTTCTGCGAAGCTTATTAAATAACGCTCGTAGGCATCCTCACCCGATAGCTGCCGTAGGTTGTGGCAGATGGTATGCCAACAATTTCTGATATTTTTCAGCATTAATCTCTCCATCCTAATCTTTAACCCAGTCATCATTTAATTGCGTCATTTGATGCGGTGTTTCAGATAACGGCAATACTGGCTTACCAGTTAAATGACGACTGC
>JANNWI010000063.1:0-6010 GCA_031414715.1 Methylophilaceae bacterium
TAAAGGCCACAACTCGCATCACCAATCGGAGACTATTTTTAAGGCCTTCGGCCGCGCCTTGCGCATGGCGGTAACGCATGATGCGCGTATGGCGGGCATTATGCCATCTACCAAAGGTAGCTTATAAGCACCACGGTTTTATTCATGAGCAAAGTAGATATTGCAGTTGTTGATTACGGCATGGGCAATTTACGTTCGGTGTCCAAGGCGGTTGAGCACGTTGCAAACGGAAAATCAGTTGTTGTTACTAGCGATCCAGAATTGATTCAACATGCTGAGCGCGTTATATTTCCGGGCCAAGGTGCCATGCCAGATTGCATGCGTGAGCTGGATGCACGTAACTTGCGAGATGTGATTATTGACGCGGCAGTCAATAAGCCGTTTTTAGGTATTTGCATCGGCATGCAACTTTTATTCGAACATTCTGAAGAGGGCGATACCGCTGGTTTAGGCTTGTTTAAAGGCGAAGTGAAGCGCTTTGCCGAAAAGTTGGTGGATGTGAATGGAGCTAAACTAAAAGTGCCGCATATGGGTTGGAATCAAGTTTATCAGGCAGTGCAGCATCCACTATGGGCAAATATTGCAGACGAAACTCGGTTTTATCATGTGCACAGTTACTACGCCATGCCGCAAGATGGGTTGGTGACGGCGGGCGAAACGGCTTACCCGAACCATTTTACCAGCGCGATTGCACGCGATAATATTTTTGCAACGCAATTTCATGTCGAAAAAAGTGCACAGGCAGGCTTGCAATTACTTGCCAATTTTGTAAACTGGAAGCCTTAAATACTCCAACTCACTTGTATTTTATCCACCATTAATCTCAATTAATCAAAATCATGCTTATTATTCCTGCAATTGATCTCAAAGATGGCCACTGTGTGCGGCTAAAACAAGGTTTAATGGAAGAATCCACCGTGTTCTCAGAAGACCCAGGCGCAATGGCGCGGCATTGGGTTGACCAAGGTGGTAAACGCCTGCATTTGGTGGATTTGAACGGTGCATTTGCTGGCAAGCCAGTGAATGAGGCGGCGATTAAGTCTATTGTTGCTGCATGCAAAGGCGAAATTCCTATTCAATTGGGTGGGGGTATTCGCGATTTAGAAACAATTGAGCGTTATTTAGATGATGGTATCGATTATGTGATTATCGGTACTGCGGCGGTGAAAACGCCAGGCTTTTTGCATGAGGCTTGTTATGCCTTTCCAGGCCAAATCATAGTAGGTTTAGATGCTAAAGATGGCAAGGTGGCGATTGACGGCTGGAGCAAATTGACGGGCCACGACGTAATTGATTTAGCCAAAAAATTTCAAGATTATGGTGTAAACGCGATTGTTTATACCGATATTGGTCGCGATGGCATGCTGACTGGCGTCAACATTGAAGCCACGGTGGCGCTGGCGCAGGCTTTGAAAATCCCCGTGATTGCTTCGGGTGGCTTAACCAATTTAGAGGATGTCAAAAAACTATGCGAAGTGGCACACGAAGGCATTATTGGCGCCATTACTGGCCGCGCGATTTATGAAGGTACGATTAATTTTGCCGAGGCTCAAAAATTGGCGGAAGAATTGAGTGTGTAACAAGATGAAACTGGATTTTGCTGTTGCGCAAAAATTAGCCGATGAGTTAAGCGTTTAATGGACTTATCTTAAAATGGAATTGTCCTAAATGGGCTTGGCCAAAAGAATCATACCTTGCCTAGACGTGACAGATGGTAGGGTTGTCAAAGGCGTTAATTTTTTAGCACTTCGCGACGCAGGTGACCCAGTTGAAATTGCTAAGCGCTACGACGATCAAGGCGCCGATGAACTGACGTTTTTAGATATTACCGCCAGTTCGGATAATCGTGGTTTGTTGTTGCACATCATTGAAGAGGTTGCCAGCCAAGTGTTTATCCCGTTGACTGTAGGCGGTGGTGTGCGCGAGGTGGAAGATGTGCGCAGGCTGTTAAATGCGGGCGCAGACAAAGTGAGCATCAACACGACGGCAGTGCTGAACCCTAGCGTGGTGCGCGATGCAGCCGCCCGTTTTGGATCGCAGTGTATTGTGGTGGCTATTGATGCCAAAAAAGTAGACAATCAAGCATTCGAGTGTGAATTATTTACCCATGGTGGACGCACACCAACCGGATTAGACGCAGTTAAATGGGCGCAGCACATGGTTGCGCTTGGCGCGGGTGAGTTGCTGGTAACCAGCATGGATAGAGACGGTACTAAGATTGGTTTTAATAATCCACTTAATAAAGCCATTAGTGATGCTGTAGAAGTGCCGCTGATTGCATCGGGTGGCGTGGGTAATTTGCAGCATTTAGTGGATGGTGTGAAGCTAGGCGGTGCAGATGCAGTGTTGGCTGCCAGCATTTTTCACTATGGTGAATTTACCGTGCAGCAAGCCAAACAATATATGCAGAAAAACGGTATCGAGGTACGCTTATAATGGGTCAAAACAAGTGAACTGGCTAGACGCAATAAAATGGGATGCAGACGGTTTGGTACCTGCTATCGCACAAGACTACAAAACTGGCAAAGTGCTGATGTTTGCATGGATGAACCGCGAAGCGTTGCAACAGACTAACGACACCAAACAAGCGGTTTATTTTTCGCGTAGCCGCAATAAATTATGGCACAAAGGCGAAGAATCTGGCCACACCCAAAGCGTGCACGAAATTCGTGTGGATTGCGATGAAGATGTGATTTTACTAAAAATTGAGCAGGTGGGCGGCATTGCTTGTCACACGGGACGCAATAGTTGTTTTTTTAAGAAATTAGAAGATGGTCAATGGAAAGTTGACCAGCCCGTGATTAAGAACCCAGAAGATATCTACAAGCCAGTAGCCTAATATGAGCGACATTTTAAACCGACTTGCCGATATGCTGGAATCACGCAAAAGCGCTGATGCCGAAGGTTCTTATGTTGCTAAGTTATACACTAAAGGCATGGACGCGATACTCAAAAAAATTGGCGAAGAAGCGACTGAAACCATTTTGGCGGCTAAAGGCGGCAACCGCGACGAGATTATTTATGAAACCGCCGATTTGTGGTTTCACACCTTAATTATGCTAGCTAAGGCAGGCTTAAAACCGCAAGATGTGCTGGATGAATTGGCGCGCCGCGAAGGATTGTCTGGTATAGAAGAGAAAGAAAGCCGTCAAAAATGACTACTGACTGCATCTTTTGTAAAATTATTAGCGGCGCAATTCCCGCAAAAAAGATTTACGAAAATGCGGATTTTATAGCGTTTCATGACATAAAACCGATGGCGAAAGTGCATTTTTTAATTGTGCCAAAACTGCATATACCTACACTTAAAGATTGTGATGAGTCGCATCAAGTATTGCTCGGAAGGGCGTTATTGTTAGCGCCTAAATTAGCGGCAGAGCAAGACTTGGTTGGCTTTAAAACACTCATTAATACGGGACGTGAAGGCGGTCAGGAAGTGTTTCATATTCACATACATGTGTTTGGCGGCGGCACAGCCTAAGGCTGGCAAAGATTTATTGATGGCCTATAGGCCAGATGGAATAAGGAGATTGAGATGGGATCATTTAGTTTATGGCATTGGTTAATTGTGTTGTTAATCGTGGTGCTGGTATTTGGCACAAAAAAACTGCGTAACATGGGTAGTGATGTGGGTGGCGCGGTAAATGAGTTTAAAAAAGCCATGAAAGACGGGCAAGTCAGTGATGATCAAGACAACACAACAACAGTTGAAGGCGAAGTTATCAATAAAACAAAAGATAAAGTTTAATTTTTAAACAATATTAATGTTTGACGTTTCTTTTTCCGAACTATTTGTCATCGCTGTGGTGGCTTTGCTGGTGATAGGTCCAGAAAAGTTGCCAAAAGTCGCACGTACAATGGGCGCGTTTATGGGTCGCATGCAGCGTTATGTGGCGCAAGTGAAAGAAGAAGTGAACCGTGAAGTGCGCTTTGAAGAGTTGCAAAAGCTACAAAGTGAAATTAAGCAATCTGTAGAGCTAGAAAAAGATGCCCTGCAAGCAAATATCCATGCGCCTCCCAAGCCAGTTAAAATAGAAAAATCTAAGTCAAACAAACGCGTTAAGGGCAAGGTTGATGACGCCAACTGAGTCATTTATCTCGCACTTAATCGAGTTGCGAAATCGCTTGCTGAAAATGGTGTTGGGTTTTGTATTGGTGTTTATTTGTTTGTTTCCATTTGCTAATAAAATTTATGCGCTGTTAGCCGCACCCATGCTGGCCAAATTACCTGAAGGTGGCCAAATGATTGCCACCGCAGTCACCACACCGTTCTTTGTGCCGTTGAAAGTGGCGATGATGGCTGCATTTGTGATTTCGTTGCCGCTAACTTTGTATCAAATTTGGGCGTTTGTTGCGCCAGGACTTTACCCACAAGAGAAAAAACTGATGGTGCCCGTTATTTTTGCCAGCAGTTTACTTTTTTTAATCGGCATGGCATTTGCCTACTTTGCCGTGTTTCCAACCGTATTCGGGTTTATCGTAGGCAGCGCGCCAGCGGGCGTGGCGGTGATGACAGATATTTCAGAGTATTTAGATTTTGTGATGACGCTATTTATGGCGTTTGGCTTGGCGTTTGAGGTACCAATTGCGGTGGTGCTGGTTGCGCGTTTTGGCTGGGTAACGATTACGCAATTAAAAGAAGCACGCAGTTATGTAATAGTGGGCGCATTTGTGTTGGGCGCTATTTTTACACCACCCGATATTATTTCGCAGTTTATGCTGGCAATACCGTTGTGGTTGCTTTACGAACTAGGCATATTGGTAGCGCAATATGCCACGCCAAAACCCAATACAATTAAAGCTTAATTATTTCAATGCTGTGTACCAGTTCTTGGCATTACCATTCTCGCTAAATGCTAAGGCACTAAGTCGAATGCGAAACCCGCATGAATATTGGCTTGCAGAGCCTAAGTTTTTTGTCGGCAATTAAACTAACTTTACATCTAACCTTTACATTTAACGCAATGTGTTAAGTTTAGCGCTTGGCAACATTCGGTTTTGGCCGTTTGCCTACTGCCACATTCACCATCATCACTTTTTCTGCGCGGGCAATTTTTAGCTCGGCTTTTTCATTCGGCTTAAGTGCAGCAATAATGTTCAGCATGCCACTGCTGTCCACCACTTCTTTGTTATTAATCGCCAATAGTACATCACCAGCTTTAAGTCCTGCTATATCAGCGGGACTGTCGCGTAATACGCCTGCAATCAGCGAACCTTGCGCTTGCGGTAGTTTGAACGATTCAGCCAACTCAGGTGTAATATCTTGCGCCTCAATACCTATCCAGCCACGTGTGACAGAACCGCTGACTGCAATTTGTTCCATCACTTGCTTGGCAATGCTGGCTGGTATGGCAAAACCAATGCCCATGCTGCCACCACTGCGCGAATAAATGGCACTATTAATGCCAATTAAATTACCTTGGGTATCTATCAGGGCGCCGCCCGAATTGCCAGGGTTAATTGAAGCATCGGTTTGAATGAAGTTCTCGTAGGTGTTAATACCCAAATGATTACGCCCCAGCGCACTGATGATGCCCTGCGTAACGGTTTGTCCGACGCCAAATGGGTTACCAATCGCCAACACCACGTCGCCCACATGCAGCGCTTCGTTTGCCGCAAAGGCAATAGCAGGCAGAGATTCAGCCTCAACTTGTAACACGGCCAAGTCTGTATCAGGGTCGGTACCAACGACTTTTGCAGCCAGTTTTCTGCCATCCGCCAGCGCAACTTCTATTTCGTCAGCACTCGCAATAACATGTTCATTGGTTAAAATGAGGCCTTGCTCGCTCACAATGACGCCGCTACCCAAGCTGCTATCGGGTTGGCTGTCTTCATCATTTTCTGGCCCCGCTGGCGCGCCCGGCTCCACACGGACCGTGTGCCCGGCGCCATTGTCGCGATGATCGTCTCCGCCAGCCTCGTCGCGTGGCTCGGCTGGGAAACGACCAGCGGCGTGGCCACCGTCGGCTCCCAGTTCGGTCCCGCCGCCATTCCGCACGGCCTGCCTCCG
>JANNWI010000064.1:0-13355 GCA_031414715.1 Methylophilaceae bacterium
CGTGTATTTAAGCACCAACCAAGCGGGAATCAGCCCAAAAACAATCGCTCTTATTACAAACGTGGACGTGACTAAACCAGCGAATTCTTGTGGGTTAGTTTGCGCGATATTATCCAACATGGTCACATCCACAATCACACCAAATGCATCCATATAATAAGCGGCCAGCGATGCTGCAACTAGAAAAAATGCTAATAGCCAGCGAGTAAGCCTGCCATGACAAACTGCAAGTAAAAACAGTGTAGTAAGGCAGCTAAAAAATATAAAAAGGGACGCTAAAAACGGCACATTGTGAAGTAACTGCGGCGGATATACTTCGAGGATTCTGCTAAACATGGCCAAATTGCCAGTGAGCATAATAAACGCGGCCACCCACACAATCATGCGTGTTTGGGTTTGCACTTGCGTTTTTAAAGCAAGATTTTTAAACGCTTGTAACATTGAGTTCATTCTTTAAAATAGCATGATTTAGTGACTTACTAAAACTAAGCATAGCTAATATAACAAACGCTGCAAACCAAGCTGACCATAGCGTATGAAACAAAAAGTGCGCGCCGCGCATTTGCTGTACCCAACCAAGCGCAAAGCCTACGCTTAACCCTGCTAAAAAGACAACAAAAGCTGTTTTTGGCTTATGTGGTAACCAAAACACACACAAGGCCGCCAACCATAAACCTACCGTGGCATGACCTGCTGGAAAACAGTGCCCAGCTTGCACCGTGCTGGGCACAAAATCAAACAAGCGTATAAATGGTGCTGAGCCACCATAACGATCGACACTCCAAGGGCAGTGTAACACTGAAAAATGTTTAAAAACTGCCACTGAAGTGGCAATAATTAGCGATGCGATTGCCACAAAGCGCAGCCTAATGCGAAGCCAAGGACTGATAATGCGCCATGGTTTGCGCCACGAAAAAACAAAATCGAGGATTACCACCAGCAGTAATAAGCGACCAATATCAGTAATGACATATTTCACATAGCCATGCATAAAGTCTTTGGCAAACCAGGTATTTTTCCAGATGAATTGTTGGGTGTTGGCATCGAAATAATAGTCTTCTATCATTAAATCGATATTGGTGAATTGCCCAAGCAGGATATTAAATGCTACAAATATCAGCAATCCAATTGTGCAGCGCTGATAGAAATTGAAATGTAGTTTAGGAAATATCATCAAATGCTAGGCTAAATTAGATTGCTCTACAAACCAATATATATGCGGCTTGCAGAGCATTAATATAATAGCTATCTAAGGCCTTCTAATGCCTTTAAACGTTTTTGTGCGCTAGGTGTAATATCCGCATTTGGATGTTTTTCGACCAAGCTACGCAAAGTTTTTTTGGCGTTGGTCACTTGCCCAAGCTGAATTTGGCTATTGGCTTGGTTGTACAAGGCATCTGGCACTTTTGCGCTTTCAGGGTGAAAATCAATTACTTTTTGCTGGGTGGCAATGCTAGATTTGTAGTTTTTTAGTGCAAATTGACTGTAACCCATGCCATACAAAGCATCTGGCACAAGTTTGCTATTGGGGTAGTCTTTTAAAAATGTATCATAAGCGGCAAATGCCTCTTTGTGCTTGGCAGATTTGCTTAAGTTGTCAGCATCTGCAAACGCTTTAACGTCTTTTTCTTCAACTGCTGCAACAGTGCCGGTACCAGTAACAGCACCGTTATTGGTTGGTGGCGATGTCGTTGAAGCGCCACTTTCGATGCGTCGTAAGCGGGTATCCGTATCTGTGTATAAGTCTTTTTGGCGGGTTTGCGTGGTTTCTAAATTGTGCTGTGCCAATTCTAAATCGCCTTTAAGCTGCGCCACTTCTTGCTTAAGTGATTCAATTTGGTTTTGCATTTCGCTCAAGCCGCCACCTTGCACAATCGCCTCAATGGCAGCAATGCGCTTATCCATAGCCGCTGTGGATTTTTTCAAATCGGCTATTGCTGCCATTGCTGCGGCGTTATCAGTTTGATGTTTGGCTTCAACTTCTACAATCTTTTTGCGCGCCTCTTTGTCGTCAAACAAAGCGGCCTCGCTACCTAACGCAAAAAGACTTAAGCCAACCAATACTAATTTTTTTGTGAAAAGCATTGGATTAATCACCTTCATGCACAATATCAACGCGACGGTCTTTATCACAGCTATCGCCACCACAATTTTGTGTGGCCTTCTCTTCGCCATAACTCACGGTTTCAATCTGAGTATCTTTTACGCCTAACAAATTAAGTGCTTGCTTTACCGCAACTGAACGTCGTTGGCCTAGCGATAAATTGTATTCGCGCGTGCCTTTTTCATCGGTGTTGCCTTGCACAATCATTTTGGCATCTGGATGCGCCAACATGTATTTTGCGTGCGCCTCAACAATTGGGCGGAACTCAGCTTTGACTGCATCACTGTTAAAATCAAAATAAATATTACGTTTAGATAATACATTGTTAGGATCTTTTAGCGGATTATTGCCAGCATCGTTGGCATTGCTATCAATTGTCACTTCTTTTACGGCGCCAGTATCTGCGCCATCGGTCATCGCTGGTTTATCACCTGTAGTGGATGTTCCTACACTTTTATCCTCTACTTTTGCTGGCGTAATAGGCGTGCTTTTACAAGCCACTAAAAATATGGAAGCCACCGCAATGGCAACAAGTTTTGCATTCATATGCTTGAGTTGATTCATCTTTCTCTCCTTTTATCATGCCAATATTAGGCGGAATATTTCAAAAATGTTAGTACAAATTATCATACAAATGACCTTGTTAGGCTTATTTTGCCAAATGTTAGCCTTATTTCGCTAGCGGTCCCCAAGCGGGTTCGCGCACATCACCGCCAGAGCCGTCTTTTAAGCGCTGGCGAACTTTACCGTCCGATGAGACTGCTGCTAGTGCGCCGCGCCCTCCCACCTTTGTGGCGTACAAAATAACGCGGCCGTTGGGTGCAAAGCTGGGGGATTCATCTTGGCTTCCCTCAGATAATAATTGCACTTGGCCGCTTGCCAAATCTTGCAAAGCCACTTTAAATTTTCCGCCATCGTTGCGAATATACGCCAAACTTTTGCCATCGGGTGAAAAACGTGGGCTTACGTTATAGCCACCTTCAAATGTTACTCGGCTTGGGCTTCCACCGCTGGCTGGCACTTTGTAAATTTGTGGTTTACCACCACGGTCAGAGCTAAAATAAATCTGGCTGCCATCAGGCGAAAATGTGGGCTCGGTATCAATTGCATTACTCTTAGTAATTTGTTTTAAATCGCCACCACTAGATGAAATAGTATAAATCTGCGAGTTAGCGCCGTAAGTCAGCACAATTGCCAGCTTGCTACCATCTGGCGACCATGCTGGAGCGCTATTGTTGCCTTTGTAATTAGCCAGCACTTGGCGGCTGCCACTGGTGAGCGATTGCACAAAAATAATTGGCTTTTTCTTTTCAAAAGACACATAAGCTAACTTTGTGCCATCGGGCGACCACGATGGCGAAATAATCGGTTCATTCGATGACACTACAGTTTGTGGGCTGTAGCCATCTGCGTCAGCCACCTGTAGCGCATAGCGTTTACCTGTTTTGGTAATGTAAGCGATACGGCTAGCAAATAAGCCAGATTGCCCTGTGAGCTTTTGGTAAATAATATCGGCAATTTTATGTGCCGTGGTACGCACTTGACTAGGAGAGATTTGATAATCCATTCCAGCTAGTTGCGTTTGCTTTAAGGCATCCATTAGGTGAAAAGTGACTTTTAGTTTGCCACCCACGCTTTCAATATTACCCACAGTGACAGCTTGCGCTTGCAAGGCTGCCCATTCGGCATATTTTATTTGTGCTGGGTTGGTGGGCAAATTGGCCATGCCGCGTGTTTCTAGTATGCGAAATAAGCCACTGCGGTTTAAATCAGCAGCAATAATCTCGCTGATATTATCTTTGGTGTTAGCAGCGCCGCCAAACGGCACAATGGCAATAGGGATTTGTTGCGCGCCACCACCACTAATTTCAATTTCTAGCGCAGCGTACGAAAACGATGAAACAAAATATGACATGCAAAAAAACAAGGCTTGTAGCATTAATAAACTTGCGTTTTTTAGTTTTGATTCAGCAAATTTCATAGGCTGTTTGTATCTTCTATTAGAAATAATTTCATGCAAATTTAACCGCAAACCCACCGCTGTGCTAGCGCATTTACAAATTATTACAACTTTTACGCTTTATTTACAACCAAAAAATTCACTAGTCGTTAGGCCTAAATTTTAAATTTAAGTTTCTAAATTTTGAGTAAATCGCCGGGTCGCTGGGCAAGGGCAAGGGCTGAGAGGCAGCAATAGCGCGCTCCACAGCCTCGTCACAAGCATCATTTCCACTCGATTTTGTGAGTTTTGGTGTGCCGCTTAATTCGCCCGTTGGTAATAAACCAATCTCAAATCGCAGCTCTGGGTTGCCGTCGCCACATAAAGTTTTATTCACATTGCCACGAATTTTGGCTTTTATTTTATCCGTATATTCACCTATTAAGCTGGCGTTGGCAGCGCTGGCGGCCTTATCATCATTACCTTTTTCATCCGAAAGTGCCTCTTGCTGCAATTTTTTTAGCGCATCTGCATTAGCTTTCTTAGCCTCTTTTTTTTCTTGCAAATCTTCATCGCGCATCTGCTGCGCTATTTTCTTAGTAGCTTCTTCTTTCTTAATTTTTTCTGCTAATGCCTTCTCTTTATAAAGCTCAAGTTCTTTTTTCTTTTTCTCTAACTCAATATCTACTTTAGGCTCTTCAGGCTTTGGTTCTTCTTTTATCACGGGCTCCGGTTCTGGCTTGGGTTCTTCTTTAATGATGGGTTCCGGTTTTGACTTAAGCTTCGGCTCTTCTACACTTTTTTGTGCTGGCAGTTTGTCCCATAACTCAACCTCGGTCACGTTCATGACTGGGTGAGCGGCTTTCCAATTAAACGATACCAGCATACCAACCAGCAGTGCCACATGCACCGCCAAGGCATACATGCCGGCTTTCCATGAGTCTGAATTTTCGTGCTTGCGTATCATGCTTTAGTTTATGACGCAGGTTTAAACAACAAACCCACCTTGTCTACTTTGGCTTGTTTTAGTAAATCCATCACTTCAATCACTTTGCCGTACTGAGTTTTTTCATCAGCTGCTACCACCACTGGGCGCTCTTTATCTTTAAGCTGATTTTTGATTTCAAACAATAATTTATCGCGAGATAAATTTTTACCATCTATTTCTGTTGACCCATCTTTTTTAACGGTCACCACAATGGGCGCGCCAGTTTGTTTCAACGCTTGCCCCACTTTTGGCAACTCTACCACCCCAGGATTTGTCATGGGCGCTGTCACCATAAAAATCACCAGCAATACCAAGGTCACATCGATATACGGCACCACATTAATTTGATTCATCATGCGGCGTTTGCGGGTTCTAGCCATGTCAGCTCCCTAAGATTTACGCTGAAGAATATTAGTAAACTCTTCCATAAAGCTTTCGTAACGTACCGACAACCTATCGACGCTACTGGCGAATCTATTGTAAGCAATTACTGCGGGAATCGCCGCAAACAAGCCAATCGCGGTAGCCACTAAGGCTTCTGCGATACCTGGTGCCACTTGGCTTAGTGTGGCTTGTGCCACATTGGATAAGCCACGGAACGAGTTCATAATGCCCCACACTGTGCCAAATAAGCCGATATATGGGCTGACCGAGCCAACTGACGCCAGGAAAGGCAAGTGTGCATCCAAATCATCTAGCTCGCGATTGTAAGCTGCGCGCATGGCACGGCGCGAGCCTTCCATTACATCGCTAATTTCCATTTTGCCTTCGGCGCGATTTTGTTGGCGATGTCGGATAAACTCTTTAAAACCCGCCTCGAAAATACTGGCCATGCCTTGTGTTTTGCGACGTCCAACAGTCAATCCATCGTAAAGTTTATTCAAATCACCACCGCTCCAAAATGCGCTTTCAAACTCTTCCGATTCTTTCTCGGCACGCTTGATGGTGGCCACTTTAATAAATATATACCACCATGAAAATAGTGAGGTAATGAGCAAAATCAGCATGACCGCCTGTACTGGCAAGCTGGCGCCAATGATTAACGAGAATAAAGACATATCGTTTGCAACGGTCATAATTGCTCCATTTTTACTTTAATTTCTTTTGGAATTGCGGTTGGTTTAAAAGTTTTTGCATCGACACAAGCTACCTTTATCGTTGCTTCAACCAGCATGACTGTTTCAACATGTGCTGCTTGATTGGATGGTTGATTGTATAGCTGAATGACGGAAATTTTTTGCAAAAACTCCAAGCTACCTTGTCCTATTTTGCCAACTTCGCTAATGATTGTTAATAAATCATTAAATTTTGCTGGTTTTTTAAAAGCTATTTGGGCGCTATGCACCACAAAAATTACCTTTAATACATCCCGTAAGTACGTCTGCTCAAAGCCCAAAGCGCGCAACCACTCGGTGCGAGCGCGCTCCATAAAGTTGAGATAATTTGAATGGTACACCACGCCACCCGCGTCGGTGTCCTCGTAATACACACGTACTGGCCAGCTGGATGTTAAATGGCTACTCACAATTAAATTCTAGCATACATATTTTGTTTGGCGATTGATTAGCACAGCACGATGAATAATCGCTGCCCTGAGAGGCAGTATCCATGCGGCTTACAGGGCATCTAAATAATGTGCATGTTTTTAGCTTTAATAACAAACCATTTATTGCTGCCAGACTTCTCCATTGCTTAACGTTTTTGGTACTGGCAGACCAAAATGCTGATAGGCCAAACTAGTAGCGACACGGCCGCGTGGCGTGCGCATTAAATAGCCTTGTTGAATTAAATATGGCTCTAGCACATCTTCAATGGTGTCGCGTTCTTCGCCAATGGCTGCCGCTAAATTATCCAAACCAACAGGCCCACCGCCAAATTTTTCTAGCACGGCACTGAGCAGTTTTCTGTCCATCACATCAAAGCCTAGATTATCCACATCCAGCATTTTAAGCGCAGCATCGGCCACTTCACTACTCACAATTCCATCTGCCTTAACTTGTGCATAATCGCGCACACGGCGTAATAATCTATTGGCAATACGTGGCGTGCCGCGCGAGCGTTTAGCAACTTCAATAGCACCAGTTTCGGTAATTTCAACTTCTAGCAAACCAGCACTGCGATGCACAATGCGGCCAAGCTCTTCATTCGTATAAAACTCTAGCCGCGATACAATACCAAAGCGATCACGCAATGGGTTCGTTAACATACCAGCTCTAGTAGTCGCGCCGATTAAAGTAAACGGTGGTAAATCTAGGCGCACCGACCTTGCAGCAGGGCCTTCACCAATCATAATATCCAGCCGATAATCTTCCATCGCTGGGTATAAAATTTCTTCCACAACTGGGCTAAGTCGATGAATTTCGTCAATAAATAACACATCATTTGGCTCTAAGTTAGTAAGCAGTGCCGCCAAATCACCCGCCCGCTCTAGCACTGGGCCTGAGGTTTGGCGCATATTCACGCCCATTTCGCGCGCAATAATATGCGCCAGCGTAGTTTTACCTAAACCTGGCGGGCCAAATAACAGTACATGATCCAGCGCCTCAGAACGGCCACGCGCTGCGTTGATAAAGATTTCTAACTGCGCACGCGCTTTTTCTTGGCCAACGTATTCATCTAGCGCTTTGGGGCGTAACGCGCGCTCTAAGGCCTCTTCTTGAGGATTTTCAGGCGCGGCGGCAATCAGGCGATCAGTTTCTATCATAAATATCTATTGGTTAGAGTAGTTGGTGGTTTAAGTAGCTAGTGGTTAATGCAATATGCCTATATTAACAGCCAAAATAGCATTTACAGACAAACGAGTTTATTAAGCAAACCAAAATCCGAACCTAAGGTGTTATCCAAATACCGAGAAAGTCTCAACCAATTTTTTAATAGGGATAGGTTCGCCTAAATACAGGCCTTGGCCATAATGCACGCCAATATTTTTAAGCTCTTTTAGAATGGCTTGATTTTCGACAAACTCTGCCACTGTTTTAATATTCATGGCCTCTGCCACACTATGAATAGAGCGCACCATGGCGTGATCGATTTTATTAGTGTGCATATCTTTCACAAACGAGCCATCAATTTTTAAGTAGTCAACTTCGAAATTTTTGAGATACATAAACGATGACATGCCGCTGCCAAAATCATCCAAGGCAAAACTACAACCCAGTTTTCTTAAGGCAGTAAATAATTGAATGGTATTTTTTAAGTTAACAATCGCTGCTGTTTCGGTAATTTCAAAACAGATAGCTTCAGGCGGAATAGCGTTTATGACAAACTGCTCACGAATATAACCGAGTAAACTTTTATCACCCAGAGATGTGCCAGATAGATTGATAGAAAACACATAATTGCATTTTTCTTGACTTTTATTCAGTAATTGCCGATAAGTGGCAAACGTATTTCTAATCACCCATCTGTCAATATTTGGCATTAGCAAATAACGCTCTGCTGATGGAATAAACGTCACTGGCAACATAATATTACCGTCTAAACTAATTTTGCGAATCAATACTTCATAATGATGTTGCTGTGAATCGATGCCTGTTTCAGAAGATGAAGCCAGTGGTACAATGGGTTGGCAATACAGCATAAATTGCTCGTCATCAATTTCGTCAGTAATATCTGAAATCGCTTCCACTGCGTTTCTGCGCTGCTTCACTTCTAAGTCACCATGACTGTACAAAAAGCTTTGATTGCGACCTGCATTTTTGGCAGAGTAGCAAGCCATATCGGCCGCATGAATAATATCACTTACATTGTCAAAGCTAGCGGTGATAACCACAACGCCAATACTGACACCAATGTTGAAAATTTTATCTTCGTGAATAAACCGATAATCTTGCACCAACTTAAGCAGTGTATTGGTAATTTGGTTGGCGTCAGCCAAACTACAATTTTCTAGCAACAAACCAAACTCATCACCGCCTAGGCGGGCTAAGGTGTCTCTATCTCGCATGCGGTTAGCCAACAATGCGCTCACTTGGCACAAAAGTTCATCCCCCGCAGAGTGACCGCAAGTATCGTTGACTAATTTAAACTGATCTAAATCTAAATAGCAGAACACATGTTGTGCGCCGTTTTCGTGAACACTTTTCAAACTGCGCTCTAGTCGCACTTCAAACTCACGACGATTAATAAGCCCAGTTAAATCGTCATGTTGCGCTTGGTGTGTGAGCATAGAAGTGGCATCATTTATTTTGTCCTGCATAATTTCATAAGCATTTTTTAAGCTGGACGCCATCGAGTTGAAGCCTTTTTGCAAGGTTTTTAATTCCCCGCTTGAGTTTTCAATGATGGTATGTGCAAACATGCCTTCTCCCACCTTATTCACCGCGTAGGCAATTTCCTGAATCGGTTTGGTAATATTGCGGCCTATCCACCAAGCAATCAGCGCGCTCAATGCCAAGCCAAACAAGCTAATCATCAACATTTTTGTTATCAAATCCTGTTTGATATTTTGCAAGCTCTGGTTACTTAGCTCAACATAAACGCGTCCCACCTCTAACTCAGCTAGATTACTTTTGGTTATTTTTTCAGGTTCTAAACCAATATTAAAATCATCAATTTCCACTAAACTGCGGTGAATAGGAGAAGCAAAAATGATTCCATTTTTTACCTTGAGCTCTTGCAATCCGTCTAATGTAGTCAATAATTCAGAAGTCATTTCACGTCCGCTTAATGCAAGCACTCGGTTTTGTTTATCTACAATCAATACACTTCTCACATCTTGCTCATTGGAAAGTGCTTGTTGCGCCAAGCCTTGTAAAATCTGCTTATTGCCAGATATCACGCCATATTCTGCTGCTGGTGCCAGCTGCGCTGCAATAATGCGGCCACGGTCACTTAAAGATTGATTTAACACCTCAAATACATTGGAGATGGCGTAACCAGCCAATATCATAGCAAACAGCAGAGCTGGAATAGTCCCCAAGAAAATAACTCTGCTTTTTATGCCTAAATTTTTCATGGCTGGCTTTCCAAAGCTAATATTTTTTTATTAATCACATTTTCATCTGCGATTTGAATGTTGAGCGAACGTGCCACTTGATAATTTAAAGCCACTGAGAAATATTTAGGTGCCTGCGGTGGCGGTAATAGGCTAGATGCCTGCTGCGATTTAATTGAAATCTCAGCCGCTTGTTTCGCTAATTGTTTGCTGGTGCTGTATACGGCAGCCAACGCGCCCGCTCGCACATAAGATTGTGAAAAACCAAACACAGGTTTTTGGTGGCGATAGCTTGTCAGCAAAATTGGTTGTACCGTTTCCCGCGTGTAAACCAGCGAGTCTGGAATAGCCATCAGTGCATCAGCTATTTCAAGCAGGGTCGTTAACTGTGGTATCAAATCGGATTGTTGTTGTATGCTTTCTTGCAACATATTAAATTGCGCTGCTTCTCCCGTGTCTCTAATATCCTCCATATCTAATGAGGAATTTGGCCCCAACAATACACCTACATTTTTAGCCTCTGGTAGCACAGTTTTAATCAAAGAAAAGCGCCTTGAATAGGGCTGATCAAGCACAATCGCACTAAAGTTTCCTAGCTCACGCTTGCTATTAGCTAACATGCTATTGAAAGTAGGCAAGGGCGTAAATACGCCTAATACAGGCGTAGTTAGTTTAAGCTTGCTAGATGCCTCCAGCGCTTTAACGCCGAGCGCTATCACTAACTCACTATTTTCTGCAACAACCAGCTTTTCAGTTACACTTAAATCAATCACTTTCACGCGAAGACTGGTACTTTTGTTACCTATCAACTCCAGTTTAAACGCATCAATAAATTCTAGGTTGGTATTGGTAGGTGCGGCCATCACAATGGTGATACCCGTGTAAGCATAGGAAAAATTGGGCGCAAATAGGCCTAATACCAATATAAAACTGGCTAGTAAGATTGCAATCTTTTTAATTTTAAATGTAAACAAAATGCTTTATTTCAATTTCCTATTTTAGAAATCTAACCTTAAATTTATGCGTGCGCGACGTTTAAGCGTGTTGTAATCAGCAAACTCTTCATAATGGGTGTTAAACAAATTTTCTACTACAGCTGACACTTCACCAGTCCATTGACCTGTATTAAATTTGTGCGCCAGTCTTGCGTCACATCTTCTCACTAAGCCGACAGGATCGCCATCACCCAACTGCGTGGATTCACTAGTTTGGTAGTAGGCAAAACTGGCATCCAAACCATTTTTAAAATCATGCGTTAGCATGGCGGTTAATGTATTGACTGGCATTGACTTGGTAAAGTTTTTTTCTAGGCCCATGTGGGTTTCTCGAATGCGAATATGCGAGTGATTCAGTAATAAGTTAGTTCTGGCACCTATTTTCCAATTGGTTTGTAACTCTAGTCCTTCCACCTTTGCCGAACCACTATTCAAACCAGTATCTACATCAGTTGGGTTTACTAACAACACGTCTGCAGGCACAGTAAAATCAGTGCGCTAGTTAAAACGAATGACATCGGTAATTTCGTCACTAAAAATACGTGCATCCAGTTGCATACCGCCCAACTTGCCAACATAGCCTATTTCTTTTGAGATAATTTGCTCTGGGTTTACATTGCCTTTATCTGCCAACACTTGTTGTAGCACTAGGCGTGGAAATGGCGCAGGTAGGGTGGTTGCAATTGCATATTTTTGGTTAAACTTTTCTTCTACGTAATTGGGCGTACGCAGCGCACTAGATATGCCTAAGCGCAAAGCATGGTTTGGATGTGGCTTAAAATTAAGGCTGGCGCGCGGCGAAATATCGGTGCCAGTAAAATCATTGTGTTCTAGCATCGCGCCTGTATTCACCGTCCACATTGCGTGCGGACGCCATTCCACATGCCCAAACAAGCGCTGCAAATCAAATTTATCGGTTTTTTTATTACCTAAATAATGTGGCGCGTAAGTAGTATCTTGCCGCACACTTGCCCCCCATACCGCGCGGATATTGGCTCCCAGGCCAAAGATATGCTGTGCTTCAATGTCTGTACGTTCGGTAATGACTTCATTGTCGATGTATATACTATCGCTCACCAAGCTGGCTGCTAAAATAGGGCTTATTAAAGCGATTAGTGGGCGTAAGTTAGCGGATGTTGTTTCATCGTCTGAGCGATCATAGCTATGATAAGCTTGTAGTTGAAAATCACTAGTTTCGCTTAATTGATGCTTCCAACGCGCCAAGCCATAATAGTTATTGATTTGCTTGGTGCGTGGCAAAAATATAATGTTGTCTTCCTGCGCATTGCCCTCGCCACGTGCGCCTTCGGCTAAACCAAACTCAAACTCGATATTATTCTTTAGATTGAGTTGAAAATCGGCTTGCGCGTTAGCAAACCGTGTGCGCTTAAAGTCGTTGCGATCATCCAAACCGTCATCTTGCCGAAAGCCAGTCGTCACGCGATAGGCTAAATCACCGGTTTTGCCCGCATGACGATAAAACGCTTCGTTGCGACCATTACCGTGCGTAGCAAGCAATGTATTGGCAGGCGTTTCTGAAGGCGTAGACGTTAAAATGTTGACTGTCGCTGCAAACGCATTGGCACCATAACTGGCTGTATTAGGGCCACGTGTCACTTCTATGCGCTCAATGTCCATCAATGCGATTGGCAGCTCGCTCCACTTAACGCCACCAAATAAGGGCGTATACACCGAGCGGCCATTAATCAACACCTGCATATTGCCAGGATAAGCTGTATTCATACCGTGAAAGCTGACTGCATGGTTAGTGTTATAAACATAACCAGCGTTAGTGCCCACATACATGCCTGGCACTAGTCTGAATAACTCTGGAATATCTACTGCACCCGACGCACGAATAGTCGCTCGATCTATCACCGTAACGGCAGAAGGTGCATCTGCAATGGATTGTGCCAACCGAGAAACGGTGAGTACTTTAGGCAACTCGCCTAAATAAGCATCTTCCGATAAATTATCCGCAAAGGCTACTGGATAAGTGTCTTCTGTGTAAGTTTCTTCGGCCCTAAGGCTATACGCATAAAGTGCCGCCATTAGCCATATGCAATATATTATTTTTTTATTACTCATGATTAGCTTTCTACACAAACTTGGCTTTGATTTTTACCCAGTATTTGCGAATTAACCACAACACTGGAATACCAATCAACAACCAAGGAACGGCACTCATGACAAAAGTAATCACTGCGCCAAAGCTTTCCATCATGACGCGGCCAGCATCTTTTAATGCGCGTGCCACTGGCGCAAAAAAACCTTGCTCGGTAATGCCTTGTGCGGCAGAAAAGTTAATATTCACCGCCACTAAATCAGTTTCTTGCGACAATATTTTTCGCATACTCAGCATACTGTCTAACTGACTTTGGGTATTTGCAAGC
>JANNWI010000065.1:0-1729 GCA_031414715.1 Methylophilaceae bacterium
CAACATCATACTCATGCCGCGCGGGCTAGCGCCTGCTAGCACAAGGCGGCTCATGTCCACATTGGTTACTTTTACGCCGTAATCAGTTGGGTTGCGGGTGGCTTTCCACAAATTAACTGCATCGCCCACTTTAGAAAAATATGCGCTTAACTTATGGAAAGCTACCCGTAACCCAACCGATTATGGCGTAAAAGTAACCAACGTAGATATGAGCCGCTTGGTGCTAGCAGGCGCCAGCCCACGTGGCATGAGTATGATGTTGCGTGCGGCGCGCGTAAACGCTTGGTTAAACGAGCGCAGTGCGATTACACCAGAAGATATTCACGCTGTATTTCACGCAACGGTTGCGCACAGAATTGTGTTTAGCCCTGTCTATGAAATGCGTCGCACGGAGATTGCGCGTGAGATGTTGTCAAATATTGTCAACGCAGTTGCCGCGCCTTAGGCCAAATTTCATTACATCCATGCTACTTTGTTACCTCATTCGCGCAAAGCTTAATGTACTTCAATGTACGATATGCGCCTTGCGCTCGCGATTTAAAAAAACAAGTATGCCTCGTGTAACGAAGTCGATAATAAAGACTAATGAAAATGGCTGGCTAAAATCATGATTGAAGACATCAAGGAATTCAGCTACCACATCGGTTGGCGTAACCGTGGCCGCCACCCTGGCCGCCATGCCAGCACCCAACGCGGTATGGGTATGGAGTTTATTGGCCATACTTCATTATTAAACTACCCCGACCCGCGCCGCATTGATTTACGCCAAACCTTGCGTGACCCAATGGAACAAGTCTATGTGCGGCTTTTTAACCAAAAAAGTGCCACGCCCGTTTATGTGATTTGCGATTTATCGGGCAGCATGAACTTTGGTAGCAAAACACGCAAAATTCACCAAGCGGCAGATATCGCTGAATCAGTCGCTAGAAGCGCCACTAAAAACGCCGACCCATTCGGCTTTGTGGGATTCGATGATGTCGTACGCGAAGATTGGATTAGTACGCAATCGTTTAAATCGCAACGCGCAATTGAGCTGGCAGAGCGCTTAAAAGACTACCATCCGCAGCCTGTATCGGGCGCGGGTATTGGCGACGTATGGCGCTTTTTACCGCGCGAACGTTCATTGGTATTTATGATCTCTGATTTCCATATGCCAATGTCACAGCTAGAAGAAGCGCTTTCTAACTTGACACGCCATCACATTGTGCCTGTTGTGTTGTGGGACGATGACGAATATAAAAACCTGCCTGAATTTGGCATTACAGCAGTGACTGACCCAGAATCTGGCCAAAAGCGCACGCTGTTTTTGCGCAAAGATTTACGCAACAAAATTGTAGAATCGTTTGCTGCGCGTCGCGAAGCTATTTACGCACTGTTTATGCAGTTTGATATGCCACCATTTTATGTGGAAGGCGATTTTGATGCCGATAGGCTGACTGAGTATTTTCACCAATTTGTCGCTGCTTAACACTTAACACCAAACAAACTATGAAAAAATTAATGCGCAATTTATTAATAATGATATCGCTAAGCATCAGTATGCATCAGGCTTTCGCGCTAGAAATTACAAAACTTCCAGATGTTAAAGATGGTATTGTCAGCATTCAAATTGTTGACCCAGTAAAAGATGTGGGTTATACGGTGGGTGATGTGGTGCAGCGCCAAATTACCCTTACCATTAAAAAACCTTATTACTTGGTTGAAGAATCACTACCGATTGTTGGTTTTG
>JANNWI010000066.1:0-2309 GCA_031414715.1 Methylophilaceae bacterium
GAGACAGGTATTCCAACGTTTGGCATCTGCTTAGGCCATCAATTGCTGGCGCTGGCAAGTGGTGCCAGAACAATTAAAATGAAATTTGGCCACCATGGTGCCAACCACCCTGTGCAGGATATGGAAACTAAGCGGGTTTATATCACTAGCCAAAATCATGGCTTTGCAGCAGACCCTAGTACCCTACCTAGCAACGTAAAAATCACCCATATATCTTTGTTTGATGGCAGTTTACAAGGCATTGCACGGCTAGATAAACCAGCGTTTAGTTTTCAAGGTCATCCGGAAGCAAGCCCTGGGCCGAATGAAATGAGTTATTTATTTGATCAGTTTATTGATTTGATGCAAGAAAGAAAAACTAGTTAATGGCTAAGCGTACAGATATTAAAAGTATATTAATCATTGGCGCTGGCCCAATTGTTATTGGTCAAGCGTGTGAGTTTGACTACTCTGGTGCACAAGCTTGTAAAGCGCTTCGTGAAGAGGGTTTCCGAGTTATTTTGGTTAACTCTAACCCTGCGACCATTATGACCGACCCTGAAATGGCCGATGCAACTTATATTGAGCCAATAACTTGGCAGGTGGTTGAAAAAATCATTCAAAAAGAGCGCCCAGATGCGCTACTGCCTACTATGGGTGGCCAAACTGCGCTTAATTGCGCGCTAGATCTTGACAAGCACGGTGTACTAACAAAATACAACGTGGAGATGATTGGTGCCACTAAAGAAGCCATTGATAAAGCGGAAGACCGTTTAAAATTTAAAGATGCGATGACGAAAATTGGCCTAGGCTCGGCTAAATCTGCCATTGCGCATAGTATGGAAGAAGCGCTGCAGGTGCAGCCCAGTATTGGCTACCCAGCCATTATTCGCCCATCGTTTACCATGGGCGGTAGTGGTGGTGGTATTGCATATAATCGTGAAGAGTTTATTGCCATTTGCGAGCGCGGCCTAGATGCTTCACCAACCAAAGAGCTACTGATTGAAGAATCGATGCTGGGTTGGAAAGAATACGAGATGGAAGTGGTGCGCGATAAAACGGACAACTGCATTATTATTTGTGCGATTGAGAACCTTGACCCAATGGGCGTTCACACGGGTGACAGCATCACGGTTGCACCCGCGCAAACACTAACTGATAAAGAATACCAAATTATGCGTAATGCCAGTTTGGCCATATTGCGCGAAATTGGTGTTGAGACGGGTGGTTCTAACGTTCAGTTTTCTATCAACCCAGTTGATGGCCGCATGATTGTGATTGAGATGAATCCGCGTGTATCTCGCTCTAGTGCATTGGCATCTAAAGCAACAGGTTTCCCCATTGCAAAAGTGGCGGCTAAATTAGCTGTCGGCTTTACCCTAGATGAGCTTAAAAATGATATTACGGGTGGACAAACGCCTGCATCGTTTGAGCCTTCAATCGATTATGTTGTTACTAAGATACCAAGATTTGCGTTTGAAAAATTTCCACAGGCTGATTCGCGATTAACCACACAAATGAAATCTGTTGGCGAAGTGATGGCAATTGGCCGCACGTTTCAAGAGTCTTTCCAAAAAGCATTGCGCGGACTAGAAGTGGGCGTAGACGGTTTAGACGAAATCAGCACCGATATTGACCGCATTACCAAAGAAATGGGCGAGCCAGGGCCTGAGCGTATTTGGTATGTGGCCGATGCATTTAGATTGGGCATGAGCATTGAGCAGATATTTAATATCAGCAAAATTGACCCTTGGTTTTTGGCACAGATTAAAGATATTATCGAACGCGAAAATGCTTTAAAAGGCAAGCATATTGCCGATCTTGATAAAGATGCGTTATTCCAACTAAAGCGTCGCGGCTTTAGTGATAGGCGCTTAGCTAAATTGCTAGAAACTGACCAGCACGCAGTGCGCGCCTATCGCCAAGCACACAATATCCGTCCCGTATATAAGCGTGTTGACACTTGCGCTGCAGAGTTTGCCACCAATACCGCTTATATGTATTCGACTTATGAGCAAGTGTGTGAATCTGCGCCAACCGGTAAGAAAAAAATTATGGTGCTAGGTGGTGGACCTAATAGAATTGGCCAGGGTATTGAGTTTGATTATTGCTGTGTGCATGCTGCATTTGCCATGCGCGATGATGGTTATGAAACGATTATGGTTAATTGCAACCCAGAAACCGTTTCGACTGATTACGACACAAGTGACCGTTTATATTTTGAGCCGGTGACGCTAGAAGACGTGCTAGAAATTGTGCACATTGAAAAGCCAGTTGGCGTGATTGTGCAATATGGTGGCCAAACGCCGCTTAAACTGGCGCGTGGTTTA
>JANNWI010000067.1:0-4589 GCA_031414715.1 Methylophilaceae bacterium
CCCATTTACCGACCATAAAGGACTCTCAGAAAAAGGTGCGCGCATTATCACCAAGGCAGAGAACATTTACATTTGGGATTCTGAAGGCCATAAAATCTTAGATGCTATGTCTGGCTTGTGGTGCGTCAATGTGGGGTATGGACAGCAAGCATTAGTGGATGCTGCTACCAAACAGATGACCGAGTTACCTTATTACAACAGTTTTTTTCAAACCACTAATGTGCCAGCGGTAAAGTTGGCAGAGAAAATTGTACAGCTGGCAGGTGATGATTACAGCCACGTATTTTTTAGTAGTTCTGGTTCAGAATCGAATGATACCAATATTAAAATGGTGCGCCATTACTGGGCAACGCTTGGCCAGCCAGAACGGACAGTGATTATCTCACGCAACAACGCTTATCATGGCTCTACCATGGCAGGCGCTTCGCTTGGTGGCATGGGTGGTATGCATGCACAAGGCGGTATGATTCCTGGTATCGTCCACATTGAACAGCCATATCATTATGGCTTAGCGCCAGATGAGGACCGTGATGCTTTTGGTGTACGCGCAGCAGGTTGGCTAGAAGCTAAAATTTTAGAAGTGGGTGCAGACAAAGTTGCTGCGTTTATTGGTGAGCCAGTGCAAGGCGCTGGTGGCGTGATTATTCCGCCAAAAACCTACTGGCCAGAGATTCAACGTATATGCGATAAATATAATATTTTATTGATTTGCGATGAAGTGATTTGTGGCTTTGGTCGCGTCGGGAAATGGTTTGGCTCACAATTATTAGGCGCCAAACCCGATTTAATGACCTTTGCAAAAGGCGTGACTTCTGGCTATTTGCCGTTAGGCGGTGTGGTAGTTGGTAAACGCGTTGCAAAAGTGTTAATTGAACAAGGCGGCGAATTTAATCATGGCTATACTTATTCCGGCCACCCGGTAGCGTGTGCAGTTGGTTTAGCAAACATTGAGATGATTGAAAAAGAAGGTTTAGTGGAGCGCGTGCTCAACGAAACTGGCCCTTATTTAGCCCAGCAATATGCCGAGCTGGCAAAGCATCCACTGGTTGGTGGGGCTGAGACGATTGGCTTAATGGCAGGCTTTGTGCTGATGAAAGACAAAAAAAATCATATTGCATTTGATGGAGACATTGGCGTTGGCATGATGTGTCGTGCACACTGCTTTAGTAACGGATTAATCATGCGTGCAGTGGGTGATCGCATGATTATTGCGCCACCGTTGGTGATTACAAAATCACAGATAGACGAGATGATGGAGCTAATTTACAAATGCTTAGACGCAACACTAAAACAATTACAAGAGCACGGATTAATGCATTAAAAACGCAGCGTTTTAACATGATAGAATTATTCTTAGGCTATAAATGTTTTTAAATGGTTATAAATTTTTGGCTTTTTCAATGACACATATTTTTAAAGGGGTTAATAGATTATGAATACAACTAAATACTTAATTAGTATGGCGCTTATCAGCATCGGGCTGGTTACAGCTTCATGCGGTAAGCAAGAGACAGATACCACACAGGCCAAGCCAGATGCGACAGCGGCGGCACCTGCTGGTGATGAAGAAAAAGTACTGAATATTTACAACTGGTCAGATTATTTAGCGGAAGACACCATTCCAAATTTTGAAAAAGAAACTGGTATTAAGGTACGTTACGACGTGTTTGATAGCAACGAAATTTTGCATGCTAAATTAATGGCAAAAAACACTGGTTACGACATTGTGGTGCCATCGTCAAATTGGGCAAGAATGCAAATTGATGGCGGCCTATTACAAAAATTAGATAAATCTAAAATCCCTAACTTAGCTAATTTAGATCCAGATATTTTGGCGCAAATGGCTACACTTGATCCAGGCAATGAGTATATGGTGGATTGGTTGTGGAGTTACACAACAGTGGGTATTAATGTAGACAAAGTAAAAACAGCTTTAGGCGATATGCCTATGCCAGAAAATACTTGGGATTTGGTATTTGACCCAAAATACACCAACAAGCTTAAATCTTGTGGTATTACTTTTTTAGATGCGCCTTCAGAGGTGTTTCCACTGGCGCTTAAATATGTGGGTAAAGATCCGCATAGCGTTAACCCAGATGATTACAAATTAGCCTATGACATGATGGCAAAAGTGCGTCCAGATATTAAAAAATTCTCTTCAGGTGGCCAAATTGATGACTTAGCTGGCGGCAATGTGTGTGTGGCATTAGGCTGGGCAGGTGATTTTAATTTAGCACGTAATCGCTCTATCGAAAACAAATCACCACAAAATATTGAGGCGCTAGTTACTACAATGGGCGGTTATTTGTTTATGGACACCATGGTAATACCTGCTGATGCAAAACATGTAGACAATGCACATAAATTTATCAACTATATATTACGCCCTGAAGTGCATGCTGGCCTTACCAATGCAGTGACTTATGCCAACCCTAACAAGGCAGCTACTGAGTTTGTGGACGAAGAAATACGCAACAATAAAACTATTTTCTTGTCGTCAGAAGATGTTAAAAAACTGATTCCACCTAGCAATGTAGATAACGCAACACGCCGTGTGATGACGCGTTATTTTACCCAGTTTAAAACAGGCGCTTAAAGTATAACGATTTGTATGCTTAGCGACTCAAGCTAGAATCGCTAAGTATAAAAATCATTTAAATAATTTATAACTAAAACAGATACTTAAATACGGGGTTATTATGGCGAGTGCACCAAAACCGCAAACAGGTAATCAATCTGCCGAAAAAGAAGTGTTGCTTAGAGTTGAAAATGTCACCAAAATTTATGATGGCACAGTGAAAGCGGTTGATGATGTTTCATTAACTGTTACCAAAGGCGAGATTTTTGGTTTACTGGGTGGTTCAGGTTGTGGTAAATCGACGCTTCTGCGCATGTTGGCTGGATTTGAGGTGCCAACTAAAGGTAAGATTTATTTATCAGGCCAAGATATTACCAATGTGCCAGCTTACCAACGTCCGATTAATATGATGTTTCAATCGTATGCATTGTTTCCGCATTTAAGTGTTTGGGAAAATGTTGCGTTTGGTTTAAAACGTGATGGTATGCCAAAAGACGAGATAGGCGAACGCGTTGAAAAAATGCTAACTCTCGTGCAGTTATCTAAATTTGCTCAGCGTAAGCCGCACCAGCTATCAGGTGGCCAACAACAGCGCGTAGCCTTAGCGCGCAGCTTGGCAAAGCGGCCGCAGTTGCTTTTGCTAGATGAACCACTTGGCGCGCTGGATAAAAAATTGCGTGAAACGACGCAATTAGAATTGGTCAATATTATTGAGCAAGTTGGCGTGACTTGTGTATTAGTGACGCATGATCAAGAAGAAGCCATGACTATGGCTAGTCGTATTGCGGTAATGAGTGAAGGTTATTTCTTGCAGGTTGGCGAGCCAGATACCGTCTATGAAATGCCGAATAGCCGCAAAGTAGCCGATTTTATTGGTAACGTAAACATGTTTGAAGGCGTCATTGATGAAGATGAGCCTGATCATGTAACCGTACGTTGCGCAGAATGTGTGCACTATGTGGGGCATGGCATTAACGGCCACAGTGGTATGGATGTTGGTGTTGCGCTACGTCCAGAAAAAGTCATGTTATCTAAAGAAAAACCAAAGTTCGATTACAACTGGACTGAGGGCGAAGTGACAGAGATTGTTTATTTTGGCGCCCACACCACTTATCACCTTAAGCTGGCGAGTGGCATGACGCTTAAAGCGCAAGAAATTAATAATACGCGTGATTTATGTTGCGGGCTAACTTGGGGCGACAAAGCTTATGCGTACTGGAGCGATGACTCTATGATTGTTTTAACTCAATAAAAAGGTGCGTTATGGCAAAATCTAAAAACGCATTTCTCAAATTCATTAGTGGCCGTATGCTGATTATTGGCATACCCTACTTTTGGTTTGTTCTGTTAGCAGCTATTCCACTATTAATTGTATTAAAAATCAGTTTTTCTACCATGGGTGCCGCATCAGTTTCTAATTTGATTGATTGGAGCAAGGGTTGGCCTTCGCTAACACTTCACTTTGAAAGTTATCAATTTATTTTAAAAGATGCGCTTTATGTCAAAACCTATCTTTCATCCATTAAATTCGCGCTAATCACCACGGTTATTTGTTTGGCTATCGGCTATCCGTTTGCTTATTTTATGGCACGCGCACCAAAGCATATACAGCCAACCTTGTTAATGTTGATTATGTTGCCATTTTGGACATCATTTTTACTGCGTATTTATGCGTGGAAAACTTTACTAGTGAATAATGGGGTTATCAATAATGTGCTTTTAAGCGTGGGCATCATTAATGAGCCAATCTCAATGATAAATACTCCATTTTCATTAGTAATTGGCATGGTGTATTCGTACTTACCATTTATGATATTGCCGTTATATGCCAATTTATCTAAGTTGGATATTCGCTATCTAGAGGCTGCGGCAGACCTTGGCACCAGCCCACTCAAAACGTTTTGGATGATTACAGTGCCTTTATCTAAGGCAGGCATTATTGCTGGCTCTATGTTGGTGTTTATTCCTGCCATTGGTGAATACGTTATACCAGAGCTATTAGGTGGCCCAG
>JANNWI010000068.1:0-13390 GCA_031414715.1 Methylophilaceae bacterium
GTTTTCTTCGACACCCTACTCAGCCGTTTAAATGGTGAAGAAATTGAAGCTGTATTGGCACATGAGCTTGGTCACTTTAAGCATAACCATGTCATTAAGCGCATAGCCATGATGTTTTTTGTTAGCTTACTTGGCCTAGCTTTACTAGGCTGGTTAACCAATCAAGTTTGGTTTTACAATGGCTTAGGCGTCACGGAAATTAGCAACCACATGGCATTATTGTTATTTTTGCTGGTTTCACCCACGTTTCTGTTTTTAATTAAACCAATCATGGCAAGCTACTCACGCAAAAATGAATTTGAGGCCGATGACTATGCGGCTAAGCATGCGGATGCGAATAAGCTAGTGGACGCGTTAGTTAAACTTTATCGTGATAACGCTTCTACCTTGACGCCTGACCCATTGCATTCAGCTTTTTACGATTCGCACCCACCAGCTAGTATGCGCATTGCTAAGTTGGCCACATATACTGGAAAGTAGTTATACTAGCTAAATGAAAATCGCATTTATTTTGCTGTATTTATTTAGCCTGAACGCTAGTGCTAACGAGCTGTTTGCCAAGGCAGACTTGTTAGCAGGCAAAGCGCTCCATGAAAAAAATTGCATAAGCTGTCATGCCAGCAGTTATGGCGGAGATGGTTCTGGTATTTATACGCGTGATTTTGCCAAAGTAGTCACTGCTAAGGGTTTAGTCGCACAAGTACGTAGTTGCAATACCAACTTAGGCTTAAAATGGTTTGAGGACGAAGAGCTCAACACCGCAGCCTATCTAAATCAAACTTACTATAAATTTGAAAAATAATACATGCCTAGCGGCTTAGTCGTTGCAGCGTATGGCAAACGCTACGACGTGGAACTTGCCGACGACTCAACTAATATTACCCAGCGCATAAGCTGCGTCACACGCGGTAAAAAAACTGATTTAGCCTGTGGCGATAAAGTCACCATTAAACTTACCGACAAAGCGCAAGGCGTGGTAGAAACATGCTTGCCACGCTCATCCATACTGTATCGCAGCAGCACGATTAAAAGTAAAACCATTGCCACTAATGTTACGCAAATTGTCATTGTGCTGGCTACACAGCCAAGTTTTTATGAGGCATTGCTAAATCGCTGTTTAGTAGCAGCCGAAGCTGCCAAAATAAAACCGCTCATCGTGCTGAATAAGTGTGATTTAATTGACAAGGCAGGCGAGACGACGGATGCAAAAACCAAATTGGCACTTTATCAAAGTTTGGGCTACCAAGTATTGCATTTATCTGCCAAGCAAGATGTAAGTGCCTTGCGACCTTATTTGACCAATCATCAAAGCGTGTTGGTAGGCCAATCTGGCATGGGTAAATCTACCATTATTAACGCCCTACTGCCGAACCAAAATGTACGTACACAAGTGATGAGTGAGGCGCTAGATAGCGGCAAGCATACAACCACTGCGGCACATTTATATCATTTAGGTACTCAAGGTTTTAATGACAATTCCAGCCTAATCGATTCGCCAGGCTTGCAAGAGTTTGGCTTAAATCATTTGTCTCAAACTGATTTAGAACTGGCGTTTATTGAGTTTAAGCCATATTTAGGTAAATGCCGATTTAATAATTGCAAACACACGCACGAGCCCGATTGCGCGGTAAATGAGGCGGTGAATGCAGGCAAGATTTCATTAAGTAGGCTAAAATTTTATCAAGAATTAACGCTGGAAATCGCTCAATAGCATGACAAAAACAGCTTTTATTTCGCATCCAGATACACTTTTGCACGTGATGGATGGCAACCATCCAGAATCGCCTGCACGCATCACAGCCATTAAAAATGCGGTGATGGCATCTGATTTAAAACAAAAATTACAGTTTTATGATGCGCCAGCTGCCAGCAAACCCCAGCTTGAGCGCGCACATAGCAAAGAATATGTGGCAAACATTCACCAGATTGCACCAAAGGCTGGTTTAGTCAGGTTAGACGGTGATACCACTATGGGCCCAATGAGCTTATCGGCAGCACTACATGCCAGCGGGGCTGTCATTTTAGCAACAGATTTAGTACTATCGGGCAAAGCTAACAACGCTTTTTGTTGCGTGCGCCCGCCAGGTCATCACGCTGGTAAATCTAACAGTGCTGGCTTTTGCATATTTAATCATGTTGCAGTTGGTGTGGCGCATGCCATGGCGCAATACAACATTAAACGCGTAGCAATTATTGATTTTGATGTGCATCATGGCGACGGTACCGAAGACATTTTTAAAGATAATCCAAATGTAATGCTGTGCTCTACCTTTCAACACCCCTTTTACCCACATCGTGGCGCAGAGTCACGCAGCAAAAACATGATTAACCTACCGTTGCCCGCCAAAGCAAATGGCGAAGATTTCAAAAAATCTTTCGAAACAGAGATTAAACCAGCGCTAGATGCATTTAAACCAGAGCTGATTTTCATCTCTGCAGGTTTTGATGCGCACATCAATGATCCTCTTGCAGACTTAGCGCTAACCACGCAAGATTATGTTTGGATAACAGAATTCATCAAAAATATAGTAAATAATTGTTGTTTGGGCAGAGTCATCTCTTCACTTGAAGGGGGTTATCATTTACCATCACTATCTGACAGTGTGTTAGCGCACATTCGCAGTCTTACCTCATAGGCTTTGTGGTGAATTTGACGCATGAATATTTGAGATTTCTGAAATAATGGATGATATAAAAAAAGAAGAAATTGCAGTTGAGAGACTTAGCCTAGGTATGTATGTTACCGAGCTAGATAGGCCGTGGGCTGGCACCCCGTTTATGTTGCAAGGCTTTTTGTTAGACGAGCAAGACGATTTAGACAAGATGCAATCTTTATGCAAATTTGTGTACATTGATCGCTCTCGCTCTATCGGTAATAATTTTGCTGTCACGGCTAAATTAGATGTTAGTGTTAAACGCGAAGGTTCTGTGTTTCGTATCAAAGACTCAGGCTCTACAATTAACAATGCGCAAGCCAAGGCAGCACCTACCCAAAAGAAATTTTCAGATAAAACGTCATTTGTTGATATTTTACGCGACCTTAAAAACTATCAAGCACCGCAAAATGCCGAAAGAATTAGTCAAGATGGCGTGATGTATAACGTAAAAAATAGCGCCAATACTGCCTCTCAGCCCGCCTTTCCACAAACAGCGCAACAGCAACAGGTTGAAACGCCGTCAATGACACAGCAATTGGCGGCTGATGTTAGCGGATTTATTGGTGGCTTATTTAAGCGTAGCAAGCTTAAATCGAGCGTAGATTCAACTGCCGAAACAAAAAAAATATCGCAAATGGGCGACGACAGCTATCGCGTTATCATTTATGAAGAAGAGCCGCCAGTAGAGCAAGAAATAGCTGTGGTTTATCCAATTTATGAGCAATCTCAAATTGCCACACGCGAAATATTTGAATCGATTGCTAACGCACAACAAATTGATTTAAGTGCGATTAGCGAGATTTTAAATAACATGGTAGATAGTATTGGCCGCTCGCCAGACGCCCTGCTATGGCTAGCTAAGCTAAAGCAAACCGATGATTACTCATATAGCCATGCCTTAAATGTGTCCATCACCCTAATGGCTTTTGGCAATTTTTTAGCATTGTCGAAACAACAAATTAAAGAGATAGGTTTAGCAGGTTTATTGCAGGACGTCGGTAAAGTTAAATTGTCTGCTGATGTATTGTTAAAAAAAGGTAAGTTATCACGTGAGGAATTTGAGTATGTTAAAAAACATGTGGACGAAAGCCTAAAAATACTTGAGCAGACGCCAGATATTCCAAATACGGTGATTTTTTTGGTAGGGCAGCACCATGAGCGAGTAGATGGTAGCGGCTATCCTTCTGCAAGCAAAGGTAACCAAATAGGTTTATTGTCGCAAATGGCGGGATTAATCGATACCTATTGTGCCATCACTAGCCATAAATGTTATGCAAAAGGTGTTTTTCATCAGCAAGCACTTGAGCAAATTCATCAGTTAAGTGGCAAGCAATTTAGTAGCGAGTTGGTCGATCAGCTGGTTCAGTTTATGGGCATGTACCCCGTTAGTTCATTAGTCGAGTTAAATACTGGCGAAGTTGGGGTTGTGATTCAACAAAACCAAGTCAGAAGGCTATTGCCAAGACTATTGTTGCTGCTAGACCCTGCCAAGCAGCGCTACACTGCCCCCATAGTGTTAAATTTACTTAACAGCCCTGCCGCCCCCAATGGCGAGCCCTATATCATCACAAAAAGCCTAGCGCCTGACAGTTATGGCCTAAATCCAGGCGACTTTTACATTTAAACTTTTTTGTGATGAATCAGCCTAGCTCAACCACCGATGGTCACGAAGTCATAGAAATCACTGAAGAATCAATCTTAGTTAAACTCATCGATTATCAACTTGAGCCAGAACGCGTATTCACTAAGTTGACTGTGAATACCACAAAATTAAGCGCAATTGAAGAAAAACTATACTTAGTCAAACTGCACGCCAAACTCAACAGTTGGCAACCTTGCAGTAATATTCACACTTTTACTCAAAATATTAACCAGTTGGTGTCAATTTGGCAGGAAGCAATACAGCAGGACTATCACCTAGAAGACATGCGCCTGCAAGACACAATTCACTTACTCAGATGTTTTGAAATTAAATCATTTACTTATGCTAGCTCGGCAAAATTTCACTGCTTTATACTAGATTTATTAGCCGAAACAAACTTACAACTACAAAATTTAAAGCTAGATGAGTTGCAAAATTTTGACCCTGTCACACAGCTGCCGAATGCAAACCTATTGCCAAAAAACATAGAAAAAGCAGTTGCAATCACACAGAGCAATCAATTTGTCGGCTTGTTTTCAATTCAACTTCAGCTGTCAAAAAATAATCCTATTTTTTCCAACGCCATTGCCGCTAGCTTAAGTAAATCTGTGGCAGAGCTGCTGCAAACGAACGTGCCTACAGCCTATGAAATTCACGCAAATGGCAATTTGCAGTTTGATATTGTGTTACCAAATTTAGGTAGCGACATTACACTAAACCTGCTGGCTGCTAAGTTACAACGGGCTTTTGAGCAGATGCTGCATGTGGAAAATCAGTTGGTCTTGTTGACTCCCCACATTGGCTGCGCATACGCTTTAAAAGCAGAGGTGAATGCAGAGGATTTGTTAGCTGATTCAAGGCTGGCACTCGATAGCGCCTTAACTAGCCAACAAAGTTTTTTGCTGTATTCGAATGCGTTAAAAACACAATTAAGCACGCAAAATACTTTGGAAAAACAAGTGCTAGGCGCATTTGCAAATGATAATTTAACTTTATTTTTACAGCCTGTGGTTAACTTAAAAGATACAACATGCGCAGGTGCCGAATTATTATTACGCGTGAATGATCAATCTGGTTTTAAAATTCACCCAGGCTTGATGGTTGAATTGTTAAATAAATTGGGTAGAGGTAAATTGTTTACCCGCTGGCTTATCAATTCAGCTTGTCGCTTTGCAGCCGAGCTAAAATACGAGCAAAAATTATCGCTGTATTTAACCCTTAATTTACGTGCCGAAGATTTATACGATTTAGAATTGCCATATTTGTTGTTGCAAGCGGCTGCACTGTGGAAAATAAGCCCTGCGGATTTGGTACTAGAAGTGACTGAGAATGGTGTGCTAGAGCTGAACGAAACCAGTAATAGCGTCATAAATGAGCTAGCAAAAAATGGCTTTAAACTAGCACTTGACGATTTTGGTACAGGATTTTCTTCGCTATCTCGGTTACGCAACATGCCAATTGATATTATTAAAATTGATCAAACTTTTGTGCGCGATATTACCCAGTCCCAAAGCGATTATGAAATTGTAAAATCGATTGCGGCGCTAGCCAACAGCTTAGGAAAAGAAGTTATTGCTGAAGGTGTAGAGGACGAAAAAAGCGTGCAATTAATCAAAAAAATGAAAATTAGTAAATGCCAAGGTTATTATTTTGCAAAACCAATGCCTTTTGATCAATTTGTAATTTGGGCAAAAAAACATCAACTGCCTGCTGAAACCCCAGCTTAACTAAAAGGTAAGCCGACTTAAATCGCTGCCTGCTATAATAATGCTTTATTCAATCTGACACTTGTAGCGTTTTATGCAAATTACCACCCGTTTAGAATTTGATGCAGGGCACCGCATCCCCGATCATAAAAGTCAATGCCGAAATTTACATGGCCATCGCTATGTTATCGAAATTACGCTATCTGGTGATATTATTAACACCTCTAATACGTCTGAAAACGGCATGGTGATGGATTTTTCTGACGTCAAACAAATTGCGCGTAACAGTGTTGTTGATGTTTGGGATCACGCATTTTTAGTCTTTAAAGAGGATAAAGTTGTTTTAGATTTTTTAAAGTCATTACCAAATCATAAAACAGTGATCTTCCCCACTGTGCCAACTGCAGAAAACATGGCCGCTGAGGCATTTAACATTTTAAAAAGCCAATACAAAGATACTTACGGCAATCATTTAACGCTAGAGCGCGTGAGACTATATGAAACCCCCAATAGTTGGGCTGATGCGCTTTGCTAGCTATTAGCCGTTACAAAGAATATGTCCTGTAGCAGTTCTTGGCATCACCATTCTCGCTAAGTGCTAAAGCACTAAGTCGAATGCGAAAGCCGCATGGATATTGGCTATCTGAGCATGTGCTAAATGGCTTTGTTTAATATATTTACACTTGTTATAACTGCAGCGTTTGCATTTCCTGCTGCAATCCCTGCTGCCAAATTGGAAGCACAATACCAAAGGTCTGTTTAAGTTTGCTGTTATCTAGGCAAGAATTGCAAGGACGCGCCGCTGGTGTTGGGTAATCTAACGTCGTAATAGCGGCAATATTTTCCACTTCAGCTTTCAAAATCGGCCAACGCTTTTCATTGGCTAGTCGATTATATTCTGTCACGATTGCACATGAAAATGCATGCCAAGTGGTGTTGCCAGCATTGGTAAAATGATAAGTTCCAATTTGATATTTTTCTTCTGGGCGCCAAATATTCACTAGCTCTGCCACAGCAGCTGCAATGCTGTTGCTGCTGGTAGGTGCACCAAACTGATCGTCTACGATACGCAAAGCATCACGCTCAGCTGCTAAGCGCAAAATAGTTTTTAAGAAATTTTTGCCATAAGCGCCGTAAACCCAGCTGGTACGTAAAATTAAATGTGGCAGACCAACTGCGCGAATCGCATCCTCACCAGCCAGTTTGCTTTTGCCATAAACACTCACTGGGTTTACTGCATCTGTTTCTATATATGCACCAGTTTTGCTACCATCATAGACATAATCAGTTGAAAAATGAATAAGAGCAGCATTTGACCTAGCTGCTTCCTCAGCCAATATTTGTACTGCTGTAGCGTTAATGGCATAAGCCAGTTCCGGCTGGCTTTCCGCTTTATCCACAGCAGTGTAAGCCGCAGGATTGATGATTAAATCTGGCTTAATTTCACGCACAATACGCTTAATATCATGCACCTTTGTTAAATCTAGCTGCTCGCGCGACAATGCAATCAGTTCATGTTGTGGTAGCTGGGTTTTTAATGCATGACCTACTTGGCCGTTTACACCTGTAAGAAGAATTTTTTTCATCAAACTGATTAATCGGGCTGGTAAATTGGTGTTTTAATAAATTTCTTCGCTTCTTGCAGGCTTAACCCCAAATTATCTTTAGCAGACAACATTGGTTCACCATGCATAGGCCATTCTATGCCCACTGTAGGATCATCCCATTTTAGGCAACATTCATGCTGCGGTGCATAAAAATCAGTGGTTTTATACAAAAACTCGGCGCTTTCTGACAACACTAAAAAACCATGGGCAAAACCTGGCGGCACCCACATTTGACGTTTATTTTCAGCTGATAAGTTTGTACCAATCCAATAACCAAAAGTGGCTGAAGCCGCACGCATATCTACCGCCACGTCAAATACTTCGCCTTGGCATACACGCACTAACTTACCTTGTGGCTGCTCAATTTGATAATGCAGTCCACGCAGAACGTTTTTGGCAGATTTTGAATGGTTATCTTGTACAAAGTTGATATTTAAATTTACCGCTTCAAAAAATGCTTTTTGATTAAAGCTTTCAAAGAAAAAACCTCGATCATCGCCAAATACTTTTGGCTCAAAAATTATTACATCGGGAATATTAGTTTTAATGACGTTCATTAAAACACCTGTTCTGTTAACACTTGTTTTAAATAAGCGCCATAGCCATTTTTAGCATACTTATAAGCTAGCAGTTCCAATTGTGTCGCATCAATAAATTTCATACGGTAAGCAATTTCTTCCGGGCAGGCAATTTTCAAGCCTTGGCGTTTTTCAATCGTTTGAATAAATGAACCTGCTTCAATCAATGAATCATGTGTGCCAGTATCTAACCATGCCATGCCACGCCCCATTACCTCAACTTGCAACTCTCCCCAAGCTAAGTATTGGCGATTCACATCGGTAATTTCTAGCTCGCCGCGCGCAGATGGCTGCATATTTTTAGCAATCTCCACCACACGATTATCGTAAAAATACAAACCTGTTACCGCATAGCGCGATTTTGGTTTAGTTGGCTTCTCCTCCAAGCTTACTGCTTGGCCTTGCGCATTAAATTCCACCACGCCATAACGCTCTGGGTCATGCACAGGATAAGCAAATACCGTTGCGCCATTACTGCGCTGCGCCGCCTTTTGTGCCATCTCAGCAAGTTCATGGCCATAAAAAATATTGTCGCCTAACACCAATGCACAGGGGTCATTACCAATAAAGTCTTCGCCAATGATAAATGCTTGTGCTAAGCCATCTGGCGACGGTTGTACTGCGTACTGAATATCCATACCCCACTGCGTGCCATCGCCTAGCAGCTCGGCAAAACGCGGCGTATCCTGCGGCGTAGAAATCACCAGCACCTCGCGAATGCCCGCCAACATCAGCGCAGATAGCGGATAGTAAATCATCGGCTTATCGTAAACTGGCAACAATTGCTTAGAAACCACCTGCGTAGCTGGGTACAGCCGCGTGCCAGAGCCTCCCGCTAATATAATGCCTTTCATGGACTTATTATTGGTTATCATTATGCTAACTCCTCGCCACGTTCTTGATAATTTTTATTCATCCAATTTTTATATTCACCACTGGTGACATTATTCACCCAATCTTGATGCGCCAAATACCATGCCACGGTTTTCTCAATACCCGTTTCAAACGTTTCCGCTGGCTTCCAGCCAAGTTCACGTTCAATTTTGCTTGCGTCTATCGCATAGCGCGCATCATGCCCTGGCCTATCTTGTACAAAGGTAATTTGTTCAGCATAAGATTTGCCATCGCCACGCGGTTTGGCGCTATCTAACATATTGCAAAGCGTTTTTACCACGTCTATATTGGCCTTCTCATTCCACCCGCCAATATTATAAACTTCACCCACTTTACCAGCCTCCAACACACGCCGAATCGCTGCACAATGGTCGCCCACATAAAGCCAATCGCGAATTTGCTGTCCGTTGCCGTAAATGGGTAGCGGCTTGCCAGCTAACGCATTGTGAATCACCAGTGGGATGAGTTTTTCTGGAAAGTGATATGGTCCGTAGTTGTTCGAGCAATTAGTAGTGAGCATTGGCATATGGTAAGTGTGATGATATGCGCGCACTAAATGATCAGAAGCCGCTTTGGAGGCTGAATACGGGCTATTCGGCTCATATGCATTAGTTTCTTTAAACGCTGCATCAGTCGCACTTAAGCTACCATACACTTCGTCAGTAGAAACATGTAAGAAGCGAAAACAGGCTTTATCATTTTCATCCAATGCAGCCCAATAGGCACGTGTCTCTTCGAGCAAATTAAAAGTGCCCACAATATTGGTTTGGATAAATTCGCCAGGTGCGTGAATGGATCGATCGACATGACTTTCTGCAGCAAAATTAATAATTGCGCGCGGTCGATGCTGTTTCAGCAATCTAGCCACCAATTCACTATCACCAATGTCACCCTGAATAAAAATATGGTCAGGATGTTGTTCAACTTCGGCCAAATTTGCCAAATTGCCCGCATAGGTAAGCTTATCTAAATTAATTAGCTTACCTAAACCCAGCTTAATCCAAGCGTTGGCAAAGTTGCTACCAATAAAACCTGCGCCACCAGTGACGATAATACAATTATCCATTTTTAACCTTTTTTGATTTTGCTTTTTTAAAAATTTACTTTTCTCTTTTTATGCTACCAAGCTTTTGCGCCTGCTTTCATCAAACTTTTAACATACGCTTCATGTGCAGACAACTCAGTCTCGTTTGCTTTTACTACTTTTAAATCGCCAACTCGGCCTGCTGCGACTTGTTGAGACACATCTGGTTGCGTAACAGCCAAATCCATCAACAAACTATCTTGGCCGCGTGTCATCGCCATATACACTTCTGCCAGCAATTCCGCATCTAGCAAGGCGCCATGCAAAGTGCGCCTAGAATTGTCGATGCCAAAATGGCTACATAAAGCGTTTAAATTATTGCGCTGACCTGGCCGCGAATCTTTGGCCATTTTTAGCGTATCGGTGATTTTACCGCAACAAGTATCTATTGGCGTTAGCCCAATACGACCAAGCTCACTGTTTAAAAAACCCACATCAAACGGCGCGTTGTGAATAATTACCTCTGCGTCCGACACGAAAGCCATTAAATCTTGCGCAACCGTTTCAAATAAAGGTTTATCTTGCAAGAACTCTAGCGTGATACCGTGCACTTCTTGCGCAGCTGGGTCTATCTCACGTTGTGGGTTTAAATACACATGAAAGTGATTATTGGTTGGGCGGCGGTTAATCATCTCCACTGCCGCTATTTCAATGATGCGATGGCCTTGCGCGGGATATAGCCCTGTGGTTTCAGTATCTAAAAATATTTGGCGCATTGTGTTTATTATTCTATCAATCAATTATTACAAATATGCAGCAACGCCTTCGTTAGCAAGGCTGTCAGCGCGTTCGTTGCCATCGTTACCATTGTGCCCGCGCACCCAAATCCACTCAATTTTATGTTCGCTCGCTAGCGCATCCAACATTTTCCATAAATCGTCATTTTTAACGGGTTTCTTGTCTGCAGTGCGCCAATTACGCGCTTTCCAGCCAATAATCCATTCTGTAATACCTTTTAGTACATATGAAGAATCGGTATAAAGTTTAACGCTGCAAGGCCGCTTAAGCGCCTGCAACGCTTTAATCACTGCCATCATCTCCATGCGGTTGTTTGTCGTCAGTGCCTCGCCGCCATGCATGGTTTTTTCTTTACCATTATATAGCATCCATACACCCCAGCCACCAGGGCCAGGATTGCCTTTGCAGGCGCCATCGGTATAAATTTCTACAGTGTCATTCATATTTAGTTTTTGTCATATTTTTTTGTTGATGTGGTTTAGATTTTGGGTTGCTGCCAACTGCCAGCCTTGATTGTATTAAGTTTTTCTTCCAGCTTGGCTTAAGTAAATGCATGTTAACCACACGTTTTTTGGCAACAATAAAATACAGCCCACCCATCATTGGCCACCATTTTTCGCCCAACTTATCTGTAAACTCAAAGCGCTTTAGCCATTTTTCATCGTTAATTGGTGGCTGGTAACAATGCATACTGCCACTTACAAACTCTAAGCCCAGCAAAGCCAGCCAATCTTTAATACGCGATAAAGTAAAAAAATGGCCGCTCCAAGGATAATTCTCGGCATCTTTTTCATCTTTGGTAAGCGTTCGTTTTAGCCCCCAAGCGCTTATTGGATTAAAGCCAGTGATAATTAAATGGCCTTCAGGCACTAGCACGCGCTCAGCTTCGCGCAAGGTTTGGTGTGGGTTGCGGCTAAACTCCAACACATGCGGCAGGCATATTAAATCGATGCAGCTCTCGGAAAATGGTAAATAGTCACTTTCGCATAAGGTATCACGCTCTCGATTTCCCACCCGCAACAAATGTGGCACACGCGAGCTTTTAAGCGTATCTAACTGAATCAAGCCCAATTGCAAGGCATTAAACCCAAAAATATCGCCCACCACTGCGTCATAGATTGCTTGCTCTTGCGCAAGCAAATATTGGCCTAGCGTGCTGCTAAACCATAACTGCTGGCTGGACTGATGGATTGGCGACTGTTGCATTAGTGTGTAAACGAAACTACCATTGAACGTATGCTTAACATTATCCCTATCTCCGCGTTTGAAGACAATTATATATGGCTTTTGCATAATGGCCGCTATGCCGTGGTAGTGGATCCAGGCGACGCGGCGCCTGTAATTGATTACTTAAAAAAACATGATCTGATATTAAGTGCTATTTTAATTACGCATCACCACAGCGACCATATCAATGGAGTACCGTCCCTATTGGCTCACAGGGCAGTGCTTGTGTATGCGCCACAATACGAAGATTTTAATTTTGAACATATTAAATTAGCAGAAGGCGATGAAGTTAATCTGCCCGAAATTGCACAAAACTTTTCTGTTATGTGGTTGCCAGGTCACACGCTTGGCCATATTGCGTATGTAAACGACGATTATTTATTTTGCGGTGATACCTTATTTGGTGCAGGTTGCGGGCGATTATTTGAAGGCACGCCAGCACAAATGTTGGCTTCGTTAACGCGCTTAAAAATGCTCAATTCCGATACGCAAGTTTTTTGCACGCATGAATACACCAGCAAGAATATTGCCTTTGCACTCACTTTAGAGCCAGACAATGCAAATTTATTAGCAAGAAAACAGCTGGTTCAAACCTTAAGAAATCAGCATTTATCCAGCTTACCCAGCACAATTGCGCTTGAACTAGCGACTAACCCATTTTTGCGCTGTGACCAATCCAATGTTATCAAAAACTCTTATGCAGAAAATCAAGATGAACTCTCAGTTTTTACTGCCATTAGAACTTTAAGAAATCATTATTAATCATCTACATAACATTTACTTATAAAGTAAAACTTTCACTTGACGCAGTGATAATCAATAGCTACCATGCTCTTTCGCTATCTAACGTTACGAATTTATGACAGCTCATTATTCAGATCCTAATAAAGCATCAACAACTGCGCTACGCGCGCAGCAGCGCAAGCTTTTCATTGCTATGGCAAGCACATGGATATTGGCTGCTGGCCTGCTCTATTCATTTAATGTATTAGCAGAAACCAATGCTGCGGGCGTAGAAATTGAGTATATTAACGAGCCAAATATGCTAGCTGACCCTGTAGAAAGTTTGCTAGCAGACATGGATGCCGCACATGAAAACAACCTTACAAATGGTGCAGATGGCGATTTGTGGACGCGCATTAAAGATGGTTACGAACTGCCTGATGTAAAATCACCTTTTACAGCAACACATGAAGAATGGTATGCATCGCGCCCAGATTATATGAAGCGCATGGTAGAGCGGAGTCAACGCTACAT
>JANNWI010000069.1:0-1582 GCA_031414715.1 Methylophilaceae bacterium
CCAATTCTGCCATCCATCATGTCGCTTGGCGCCACAATATCTGCACCTGCATTGGCATGCGAAACGGCTTGTTTCACTAGCACTTCTATCGTGTCATCGTTCAACACATAGCCTGCTGCATCAATTAAACCATCTTGGCCATGCGTGGTGTAAGGGTCTAGCGCGACATCGGTGATAATTCCCAGTTGTGGATAGGCGGCTTTTAAGGCGGCAGCTGCGCGCTGTACAAGCCCATCAGGGTTAAATGCTTCAGCGGCATTTAGGCTTTTAAATTGTGTATCAATCACGGGGAATATGGCCAATGCGGGTATGCCAAGTTGCACACATTCACCCGCTGTTTTGAGTAACACATCAATACTTTGACGTTGGACACCTGGCATAGAGGCCACTTCTTCTATGCGGTTGTTACCTTCTAAAACGAAAACTGGGTAGATTAAATCATTCGTCGTTAACACGTTTTCGCGCATCAAACGGCGTGAAAATTCATCTTTACGCATACGGCGTGGGCGGGCATATGGGTAGCTCATTTTAATATCCTCACTAATCTTTAAGTGGTTTAAGCGAACACTTTTGCTAACTCTACACCTGGCTCTGGCTGGCGCATAAATGCCTCGCCCACCAAAAACGTATGCACATTATTTTTACGCATTAGCGCCACATCATCCGCCGTGAAAATGCCGCTTTCAGTAACAATAATTTTGTCATTAGAAATTTTTGGCAACAAATCTAACGTGGTTTGCAGCGTCACATCAAACGTGCGCAAATTGCGATTATTAATGCCCAATAATGGTGTTTCTAGCTGCAAAGCCAAATCCAGTTCTTCGCCATTATGTACTTCTACCAACACCGCCATGCCTAACTCGTGCGCTACACTTTCCAGCTCGCGCATTTTGGCTAAATCAATCGCGGCAGCTATCAGCAAAATGCAATCCGCGCCCATTGCGCGCGCTTCGTAAACTTGGTAGGCATCAATCATAAAATCTTTACGCAACACAGGCAGATTGCAGGCTGCGCGCGCTTGTTTTAAATATTCTGCACTGCCTTGAAAATACTCAACGTCAGTGAGCACTGACAAACACGCTGCACCACCTGCTTCATAACTTTTAGCAATTTCGGCAGGGTTAAAATCTGCACGAATGATGCCTTTGGAAGGGCTGGCTTTTTTAATTTCTGCTATCACTGCCGCGTTACCAGCTGCGATTTTTGCACGAATAGCGCCTATAAAATCGCGTGGCTTATATTCAACAGACTTGGCATGTCTTTCTGCCGCTGCTCTGACAGCCAATAGCGGTACGGCTTGCAGAGCAGCGATTAGCTCTCGGCGTTTGGTTGCAATGATTTTTTCTAATATATCTGACATAGTTTTCTTATTCGTAAATTTTTCCGTTGTGCTTAATCCAACCAACTTTGTTGCCACCTTGCGGGTCATGATGCGTCCAATGCATCACACCACCTTTTGGATTATAAACATACTCGCCTCTAAAAATCAGCTCATCGCCAATTTGTAGATTTTCTACGCGCGGTGCTAAATCAATATTATGTGCAAATAATAATGTTTGCTCGGCCGAAATGCTGACTAAAA
>JANNWI010000070.1:0-2173 GCA_031414715.1 Methylophilaceae bacterium
AAATCCAAATGTGCAGTTAAACTTTCACCAATTTGGTAGCCAACAGTTAAAACAGGGTTGAGCGAAGTCATGGGCTCTTGAAATATCATGCCGATTTTTACGCCACGGATTTTTTGTAGCGATTTTTCGTCTAGCTTTGAAATATCTTGCCCTAGAAACACAACATTGCCACTTGCTTGCAGCTGCTTTGAAAGCAAACTCATAATACTCAAGGCAGTGAGGCTTTTACCACTTCCCGATTCGCCCACAATGCAAGTCGTTTTGCCTGGTGATAAAGCAAGTGAAACATGACTTACCAATAAACGACTAGGTGCGTTTTTAGGAGTAATGGTTAAATCACTAATATTTAGTATTTCAGTCATAAAGCCCAATTAAAATTGTAGTATTTTGGATGCAGCGCAAGGCGCAAGGCACGCAGAAACCGGAATGTATGTTTTATACATGAGGATTGCGAGTACCGCGCAACGCCGCGGGGCGCCAAAAGACACAATTTTTGCATATTACTCTATGTTATAAACGATGGTGACTACTACTCTGGCTGTTTTTTCGATGGTAGATTTATCGTAAGTACCACCATAACTGTCATCACTTGCCTCACCACCTTTGGCCAAGATGTAGAATGCACCTTGGTTGGCAGATTTCATCACACCTACTTTTACGCCATCTTGCTTCACAAATTCGGTGGCACGCGCACGCGCATTTTTAGTGGCATCAGCAATTAAAGACATTTTGACTTGCTCTAAATCACTGACTAAATAATCGGGTGGTAATGCGTTAATCGGGTGATTATCTGCTCTCAACTGCAGAATGGCTTGATTGGCCTTTGTGATTTTCGCTAAATCTTTTGCGCTGATTGTGACCGACTGATAAGCATCAAATCCGTTTTTCATCTGGCGTGGTGTATCTTTAATAAACACTTCTTCGTAATGGTCAGCGACACCTTCCACACTCCAAACCCAAGTTTCCTTGGGCAAACCTTGTTTAATCAAAAAAGCTTCTAGCACTTTGCGCTCAACCGCCAATTTATCTAAAGCACTGCGTTGGTTAGCGTCTGTTACGGCAATATTCAGCGTCCATGTCGCGCTATCGGCTTGAAGCGGCTTTTCAGCCAAACCTTTTACCGTAATAGATTGTTGCCCAGCCACTGCACGCTTGGCTTGCACGCCCAAAATAAAGGCAGCACTGGCCATGCCGATAGCTAATAAAATGCCTAAGACAATAATGGCATTTGAATAACTTTTATAATCTTTTCCATAATCTTGGCTCATGCTTCACTCCCCAATAAAACTGCGCACTTCGTTTAGTTTACAGCGTTTTTGCTCGCCCGCCTGCAATAGGGGTTTCAATGATATTTCACCAGCTACCGCTTCGTCGTCACCCAGAATCGCCGCATAGCGGGCACCGCTTCGGTCCGCCTTTTTCATTTGCGATTTAAAACTACCGCCGCCGGCATGTAGCACCACATTAAGACCTGCTTCGCGCAACGTTTCTGCGGTTGCAAACGCCTGTTGCTCTGCCAACTCACCCACATTCACCAGGTAAATATCGGGCACATTATTCGCGGTCACCCCATATTCCTGCATCAGTAAAAATACGCGCTCCAACCCAATGGCAAAGCCACAGGCAGGCGTTGCACTGCCCCCTAAACGTTCCACCAACGTATCATATCTGCCACCGCCAGCAATGGTGCCTTGCGCGCCAAGTTTGGTAGTCACCCACTCAAACACGGTACGATTGTAATAATCTAAGCCGCGTACTAAACGATGATTAATGTTGAAGGCAATGCCAGCTTGTTGCAGCAATTGACACAGCTTTTCAAAATGGGTTCGGCTAGCCCCACCTAAACACTCCATTAACTTGGGCGCAGCCTCGCACATAGCTTGCATACGCGGGTTTTTGCTATCTAAAATACGTAACGGATTGATATGCAAACGACGCTTAGCATCTTCATCCAGCAGGTCAGCGTGTTTTTCAAGGTAGGCAATCAAGGTATTTCGGTAGGCTGCACGTTCATCTGCGTCACCAATGCTGTTAATCTGTAGCGCCACATCTTTTATCCCAAGCGCCTGCCAGAGCCTTGCCAGCGATACGATTTGTTCCGCATCGACTTCTGGCGATTCGAAGCCAAATGCCTCAACGCCAATTTGGTGAAATTGTCTTTGCCGGCCTTTTT
>JANNWI010000071.1:0-2940 GCA_031414715.1 Methylophilaceae bacterium
CGTTATTAGGTGCAACGACTAAACCAAAACTGGGTCTATCTGGTCGCAATTATGGCCGCGTGGTGTACGAGGGCCTAAAAGGCGGGCTGGATTTTATGAAAGATGACGAGAACATTAACTCGCAGCCTTTTATGCACTGGCGCGATCGTTTTTTATATTGTATGGATGCAGTAAACAAGGCCAGTGCAGCTACAGGCGAAGTAAAAGGCCATTATTTAAACGTAACCGCTGGCACCATGGAAGAAATGTATAAACGCGCCGAATTTGCCAAACAATTAGGCTCGTGCATCATCATGATTGATTTGGTGATTGGCTACACGGCGATTCAAAGTATGGCGCTGTGGGCGCGCGCAAACGACATGATTTTGCATTTACACCGCGCGGGCAACTCGACTTATTCTCGTCAAAAAAATCATGGCATGAATTTCCGTGTGATTTGTAAATGGATGCGCATGGCGGGTGTTGATCACCTGCACGCGGGTACAGTGGTGGGCAAGCTAGAGGGCGATCCAATGATGATTCGCGGCTTCTACGACACTTTGTTGGATGACCACACGCCGCAACAATTAGAGAAAGGCTTGTTCTTCGAGCAAGATTGGGCATCGTTAAACAAAGTGATGCCTGTAGCCTCTGGCGGTATTCATGCAGGTCAAATGCATCAATTGCTGACTTATTTGGGTGACGACGTGATACTGCAATTTGGCGGCGGTACTATTGGCCATCCGCAAGGCATACAAGCAGGCGCAGTGGCTAATCGAGTCGCGTTAGAGACGATGGTGATGGCGCGTAATGAAGGTCGCGATATTTGGAACGAAGGGCCGCAAATACTGCAAGACGCAGCTAAATGGTGCGGGCCACTAAGAGCCGCAATTGATACGTGGAAGGATATTACCTTTAATTACGAATCGACCGATACGGCTGACTTTGTACCAACAGCAACCACTAGCTTTTAAGAATGTTAAGGAGAATTTATTATGATGACCAATCCGAATAAAATAGTTACGCAGGGGCAGTTCTCTTTTTTACCGCCGCTAACGGATATACAAATTACCGCACAAATTAAGTACGCGTTGAGTAAAGGCTGGGCGCTATCGGTGGAATACACCGATGACCCGCACCCACGCAACACTTATTGGGAAATGTTTGGCGCGCCTATGTTTGATTTAAAAGATGCCGCTGGCATTTTGATGGAAGTGAATAACTGCCGTAAAACTTTCCCCAACCACTATATTCGGGTCATGGCTTTTAGCTCGGTGCGTGGCGTAGAAAGCCCTACCATGTCCTATATCGTGAATCGTCCTACAAACGAACCGGGCTTCGGCTTAGTGCGTCAAGAAACAGAAGGGCGTAATATGCGTTACACCATTCATTCTTATGCCACTGATAAGCCTGAAGGAGAGCGATATTAGTTTGAGCGTTATTAATAAGAACCCTACTTAAATTATGACCGACAAAATCGACATTCAAGCGCTATTAGAAGAGTCTCATATTCATGAGGTGTTGGAAGCGCTTGATCAAGATTTAATTGGCTTGGTACCTGTTAAGCAACGCATTCGCGAGATTGCGGCTTATTTGTTAATTACCAAAGCAAGATTACAGTTGGGCATAGAAGCATCCAAGCCCAGCTTGCATATGTGTTTTACTGGCAACCCAGGCACTGGTAAAACGACAGTGGCGCTTAAAATGGCGGAAATGCTGCATCGACTAGGTTATATTCGCCAAAATCATGTCATTAGCGTTACCCGCGATGATTTGGTGGGTCAATATATTGGCCATACCGCGCCAAAAACGAAAGAAGTGATTAAAAAAGCCATGGGTGGTGTGCTTTTTATTGATGAGGCGTATTATCTCTACAAACCAGAAAACGAGCGCGATTACGGGCAAGAAGCCATCGAGATTTTATTACAAACCATGGAAAATTATAGAGATGACTTAGTGGTGATTTTGGCGGGCTATCAAGACCGCATGGGCACGTTCTTTAAATCGAATCCAGGCTTGTCATCTCGTATTGCGCATCATATTGATTTTCCTGATTACAATGAATCTGAACTATTGAAAATCACCACATTAATGGCCAATGATATGCGCTACAATTTAGATGAAAACGCCCAAAAAGCTATGTGTGAATATATTCAAAAACGTAAATTACAGCCACATTTTGCCAACGCGCGTTCTATACGCAATGCCTTGGATCGCGCCCGCTTACGCCAAGCGAATCGCTTGTTTAACGATGCGATACAACACAAAAAAGAAACGACAGCAGCAGATTTATCCTTAATCACAGAGGCGGATATTCGAGCCTCACGAGTATTTTCTAAAAGTACATAAAATGAATAATAAAACGCAAATTACCTTAGCACATTTTCTGGCAGAAACTAAAACCAGTCACGGTTTGGCTGCACTCGTGTGCGCCATTGCCGAAGCTGCGCAAGCCATCTCCGCCTTGACTGAAAATGGGGCGATTAAAAATAAAGATGGCGAAGATATTTACGGCAAATTAAACAGTGAAAACATACAAGGTGAAACACAAGCCACTTTAGATGTTATCAGTGATGAGATTTTCACTAACCGCTTGGCCGCCACAGGTTTGGTGGCTGGCATGGTGTCTGAAGAAGTCGATTTGCCAATTGTCGTTCAAAATAAGTCTGAACAAGCAGAGTTTTTAGTGGTGTTTGATCCGCTGGATGGCTCATCCAATGTGGACGTTAATGTCACTATCGGTTCGATTTTTTCAGTGTTAAAAGCGCCGAGTAAAACTGACCAAAGTAAAACCGATTTAGTCGAGACTGATTACTTGATCGCGGGCAAACAACAGGTGGCTGCAGGTTATGCAACTTATGGCCCATGCACCATGTTAGTGATTACGGTTGGCCATGGCACGCATGGCTTTACGCTGAATCGAGCGACTAATGAGTTTTTGCTAACACATCCAAATATGCA
>JANNWI010000072.1:0-3197 GCA_031414715.1 Methylophilaceae bacterium
TCTTGGTGAATGACTTTATCTATATTTGGCCGTAGCACTTTAACGGCCACTTCTTGGCCGTCAGCCAGCTCGGCAAAATGTACTTGTGCGACAGAGGCGCTAGCGACACAAGTTTGATTAAATACTGGGAAAACGCTGTGAATAGGTGCCCCAAACGCCGCTTCTATACTGGCCTGCACGTCAGTGTAGGAAAATGGCGGGACGCGATCCTGCAGTTTGGCTAGCTCGTCAGCGACGTCGGTTGGCAATAAATCACGCCTAGTTGATAGCATTTGGCCAAACTTAACAAAAATAGGGCCAAGTTTTTCTAAAGCCAATCTTAATCTTACGCCACGATTTTGCGCCGGCTTGCGCCAAAACATCGCTATTTTGATGATCATATGCAAAGGCCCAAACGCTTTGCGTCCGCCAATAAAGTCATCCAGCCGAAACCACAAAAATACCCAAAAAATATGCAATAAACGGAAGTAGTGCATTAGTTAATACCTAAGTTTATAAGTTTTTGCAGACGTTTTTCAGCGCGCGCAATATCGCTCTTAAGCGTATCAACATCGGCGTTAAACTGCTCAACATGACGTTTCTTGGCTAAAATGTTTTTTTCTTCTTGCCAATATTCACTTAACATTTCTGCGGCATCAATAGTTTGCTGTTTGGCAATGCTGACTATTTTTTGAGTCGTGCTGCCAATTTTATTGGCCGCAATATCACCCACAACCTTACTTAAATCTTCTTCAATATCCCAACGCATATTTTGCAGAACTTTGCTAAACTCGCTGGCCAAATGCGTATCACCTTCTACTTTAATTTGCATTTTTGCAGCTTCATCACCCGCTGCTATTCTAAGTAGTAGGCTGGGAGGCGCGTAAACGCTGGCTTCTGGGGCAGATGTTTCAGCGCTGTTTTCTCCAGCGATCGCTAAACTACCATCTTCTAAAATAATGATGTTGGCTTTCATCAGTACAAAATTAAATGCAATCGTTTTGCCAGAAAACGGCGCTAAGTATGGTTTAGACCAATTATTTTGGTTGCAAATATGTTGCAAAAAGTGTGTGACTATTGGTTTTAACATAGTGGTTTTAACATGGTGGTTTTAACATAGCGATTTAATCAAAGTTTATAACCTTTGTGCAGGGCAACAATACCCGCGCTTAAGTTGTAATAATCGGCCTTGCCAAACCCTGCATCCAACAGCATTTGTTTTAGCGTTTCTTGGTCGGGGTGCATGCGAATGCTCTCGGCTAAGTATTCATAACTGGCTGCATCTTTGGCAATGAGTTTGCCCATAAACGGCAAAAATTTAAATGAGTAAAAATCATAAGCTTTTTCAAGTGGTTGCCACACTTTAGAGAACTCCAATACCAAGAGCCTGCCACCCACTTTTAGCACGCGTTGCATCTCTTTTAGTGCAATGTCTTTGTGCGTCATGTTACGTAAACCAAATGCCACTATCACGCAATCAAACTGTTCACTGGCAAATGGCAAGGCTTCGGCGTTGCATTGCATGGCGGGCACATTTAAGCCTGCGTCTATCATACGGTCGCGGCCAACTGTTAGCATGCTGGCATTAATGTCAGTTAATATAACCTCACCAGTGCTACCTACTTTTTTGGCAAATAGTTTAGATAAATCGCCACTGCCGCCTGCTATATCCAATACCTTGTCGCCCATTTTAACGCCACTAATATCGGCGGCAAAGCGCTTCCAACTGCGGTGCATGCCTACCGACATGACATCATTCATCACATCATATTTGCTAGCAACAGAGTGAAAAACCTCGCCTACTTTTTGCTGTTTTTCAGTTTTATCAACGGTTTTAAAGCCAAAGTGTGTAGTTTGCTTGTTTTCTTGCTCGGTCATCTATATGTCTTTCCGTTTATGTCCCGCCATTTCTAGCTTGGCAATATAATCTTGCCACATGGCCTCGTAATGTTGGCCCAAATAATACAAATAATCCCACGAGTATAGGCCTGTATCGTGGCCATCGGAGAACACTAGCTTGACCGCGTAATTGCCGATGGGTTCGATGGCGGTAATGTTGACTAACTCTTTGCCGATTTGCAGCGTTTCTTGGCCAGCACCGTGGCCGCGCACTTCTGCACTGGGCGAGTGCACGCGCAAAAATTCGCAACTGAGCATGCATTCGGTATTGTTATCAAATTTAATTTCTAACAAGCGCGATGCTTGATGCAGGCGAATATCAACAGGCATAGGGGTAGTATGGTTTAGGCCGCTCATTACCATTGCTTTAAATGAATAAACCATGATGATAGCAGAACCTTACTGCTCGCTAATAGGCTGCTGGCTAATAGATTTGCGCTTTTAGCCACAACTTTTGCTGGCACATTACCGTTTGTTGCTAAAAATTAACCTTTTATCAGAAACTGCATTAAATTACAGTTAAGATGTTGCTGATTAATTTGAATATTTTAGCTGGCGTGATACAGTGCAACTGTGAAAAATCATGTCATTATATGACACAAAAAAGTGGCTAGCTAGGTCAGTAAATTAGCAGCATGGCTTTAAGGGATGAAACGTATGGCAGAAAATAAATTAGCGCATCAATTTGCAGCCTATTCTGAGTGGAGAAAAGCGCTAGTTGATAGCATTTGCGATTATCGCAGCTGGCTAAATGAGCAAGAATTAAACGACGCGCAGATTGACCAGCGCATTACCAATTTGCTTGAGCGTTTACGCGAAGATAAACTAAACGTTGCTTTTGTGGCAGAATTCTCGCGCGGTAAATCAGAACTGATTAACGCGATATTTTTTGCCGATTACGGTCAACGCTTGCTGCCATCTAGCGCGGGCCGCACCACCATGTGCCCAACAGAGTTGTTGTACGATGCTAGCAAACCCACCTCCATTATGATGTTGCCGATTGAAACGCGCTCGTCAGACGCCACCACTACCGAATACAAGCGCTATCCTGACGAATGGCACACAGTGACATTTGAGGTGGACAATAATGACAGTATGATCGCTGCGTTTAAAGAAGTGAGCAGTACCAAGCGCGTAACGGCAGAAGAAGCCGAAAAATTTGGTTTGTTTGACCCAAACAGCAGTGATGATGCCATGAGTTTGAATAAAGACGGCACCATTGATATTCCAAGCTGGCGCTATGCCATGATTAATTTCCCGCATCCATTATTAGAGCAAGGCTTAGTAATTTTGGATACACCTGGCTTAAATGCAATTGG
>JANNWI010000073.1:0-3576 GCA_031414715.1 Methylophilaceae bacterium
TATTCGCAACTTTGACCAAACTTACAGCGCTTACAGTGAGTTTCAAACGCGCATGGAGCGTTATTGGAGCTTGCAATATTTGATTCAACAGCAGTTGACAGAAGTGACAGCTACCGTTTGGCGCGATAATTTGGTAAAAATTGATGGGATGTTTTTCATTACAAAAGTACCCAGTTTACCAACGACAGGCTTGCCAGAGCTAAAAGTTGGCACAAAAGTTTTATTAGAAATCAAACACATCGATACTTTATTGATGGAGTTAAATTGTAAGTTTAAAAGTGTAGTTCAGGCTGCCATTGTAGATGTAGTAGAAGACAATGTTGAAATTTAGCCATGTTGAGATTTAGTTGTGTTTAGGCTTAACCGAAAAATTCATAAAAGCGTGTCAAATCTCGCCACTGTTGAAGTGATCGAAGTGGATGGTGTGCGCTCATTATATTTGGGTTCAATAACTATACAAAGCAGCATGCGCACCAAAGTGCCACTTGCGCTAGAGTTAGCTTACTCGCGCGGCATGATGGTTTTTTTGCTGTTTAAAAACAATGCGAAACATGTGCTTAGCATAGGCCTAGGCGGGGGCTCGGTGCCAAAGTTTATTCATGCGTTTTGCCCAACTATTACGCAAACAATAGTAGAAATTAATCCGCAGATTATTGACACTGCGCGCAACCACTTTTTTGTACCAAATAACGATGATAGACTGCATATTATTGAAGGCGACGGCTTGGCGCACTTGAGCGAAAGCCAAAACAGTGCCGATGTGCTGATGATAGATGCTTTTGATGCTTTAGGAATTCCGCCAGATTTTTGTAGCCAAGATTTTTTTGATAGTTGCCAAGCAGCATTAAAACACGATGGAATTTTTGTGATTAACTTATGGGGCAGTGACAAAAATTTTGATATTTATTTGCGCCGTATCGAGCAAAGTTTTGACAATAAGGTATTAATATTACCCACTGGTAAGCCAGGTAATATTGTGGTCTATGGTTTTAAAGATATGCGCTTTAAAGCAGGTTTAGACATGTCAATTATACAGCTGCGCGAGCGGGCAAAAATACTAGAAACGCAGTTTGAAAAGCCGCACGCGATAGAGTTTTTCAATTTTTTTGAAAAACTTTGCGACCATAACCCGCACAATAATAAGCAGTTTTTTACAGATAGAAATTAAATGGATACCAATTAACATGATGAACCAATACTTTGCTACTTGCCCGCGCGGTTTAGAAGCGTTATTGCAAGCGGAGTTAAAACAGTTAGGCGCCAAAGACATTAAACCAACCGATGGTGGCGTAGCGTTTGTGGGCGAGTTAGGCGTGTGTTATAGCGCTAACTTGCACTCGCGTATTGCTACGCGTATTTTAATGCAGGTGGGGCAGGGCAGATACGAAACAGAGGACGATTTATACCAAGCGGCGTATAAAATTAACTGGCCCAACTGGTTTGATGTAAAACACGATTTTATGGTCAAGGTAACAGGTGTAAAGTGCCCGTTAAAAAGTTTAGAATTTGCGACTTTGCGTATAAAAGACGCGGTGTGCGATAAATTTAGGCAGGTAGTTGATTCTCGGCCCTACATTGATACTAAAAATCCTGCAGTACGCATGCATGCTTATTTAACCGCTGATGCTTATGTGTATTATGTGGATACTTCTGGTGACGCGTTGTACATGCGAGGTAATCGAAAAGCCAGTATTGAAGCGCCTTTGCGCGAGAATTTAGCTGCGGCTATTTTGCAACTAAGCGGTTGGCAAGTGGGGCAGCCATTGCTGGACCCAATGTGCGGTAGCGGTACGTTTTTGCTAGAGGCTTGTATGATTTCGCTGAATATTGCGCCAGGCTTAAATAGAAACTTTGGCTTTGAAAAGCTCAAAAACTTTGAGGCTGACACTTGGAAAAAAGTGAAAAACGCCGCATTAAAAAATGTGAAGCCAGTGACTTTTCAAAAAATATATGGCAGCGATTCTGATTTACGAGCGGTGCGTATTGCCAAGCAAAACCTTGAAGCAGCAGGCTTGCTGGTAGCCGTGCAACTTAGCCAAGCAAACATTACCGAAGTGGTTCCGCCAAGTGATTCTGGCGTGCTGGTAGCCAACCCGCAGTACGGCGTGCGCATAGGCGAAGATGAAGAATTAGCTGCCTTATACCCCAAAATGGGTGAGGCGCTTAAACGCAAATTTGCAGGCTGGAACACCTATTTTTTAACCAATGATCTGCGCCTGCCAAAATTGATGCGCCTGACACCAAGCAAACGTACGCCGCTATTTAACGGGCCACTAGAATGTCGATTGTTTGAGATTAAAATGGTAGCAGGCAGTAATAGAAAGTAAATATCTGATCTTGATGCCCTGCAGGCCGCATGGATATTAGCTTGTCACGCAGGAATAACCAGCTTTAGCTGTTATATTCTGCGGGGATGACCTTTACGGTTACGGAGCATCATTTCTATCTCGTATGATTTGAATGGCTAAATATGAATGATTCTTTAGATAACTTACGCGAAAAAATTAACACATTTGTGACCGAGCGTGATTGGGCACAATTTCATACGCCAAAAAATTTGGCCATGGCCATGATTGTAGAAGCGGCAGAGTTGGTTGAGCAATTTCAATGGGATACGCCAACTGAAAGCCAGCAGTTAACGCTTGAAAAACGTGAGGCAGTGGCGCACGAGTTGGCCGACACCTTTGTTTACTTGTTGCGAATTGCTGAAGTGTTGCAGATTGATTTGATTGACGCGGCAAATAAAAAAATAGCGCTCAATGCGGTTAAATATCCTGTAGAAAAAGCCAAAGGCAGCAATGCTAAGTATTCAGCATATGAATAATAAAAAAGCCAGCCCGTTTAAACAAACGGTACTGGCTTATTTAGCCGAAATAATCTATTTTAATGCGGCTAAAGCGGCATCATAGTTAGGCTCGTTAGCAATTTCTGGCACTAGCTCAACATGTTTTACTACGTTATTTTCATCTAATACAATGACTGCGCGCGCGCACAAACCCGCTAGTTTGCTGGTAAACAACAACACGCCATAGTTCATTAAAAAATCTCGGCCGCGCATGCTCGATAAATTTTGTACGTTTTCGATGCCCTCAGCTGCACAAAAGCGCGTTTGTGCAAACGGCAAGTCGGCAGAGATATTCAGTACCACTGTGTTATCTATACTGGCAGCATGTTTGTTAAACGCACGTATCGATGCCGCGCATGTGGGCGTATCGACACTGGGGAATATATTCATGACTTTGCGTTTACCTGCAAAATTATCTAGCGTCACATCTGCTAATGCTTTATCTACTAAAGTGAAGTTTGGTGCAGTGCTACCCACTTTTGGTAGGTTGCCTGCAACGTCTACTGGGTTACCTTTCAAGGTGACGGTGTTTGCCATGATTGTTTCCTTTTCAGTTTGCGATTTTGTATATCGTACTATTAAAATTCAGTACTGTTATCATAAAACAAAAAGCACTTGCTTGGAACAAGTGCTTTTGCTTTAAAACAATTAAATATGGGCTTAAATTAGGTTTAAGCTAATAAATTCTCGCTTAAATAGCCAATGGTCATGGTTTGGTTATGCAATACGCT
>JANNWI010000074.1:0-2794 GCA_031414715.1 Methylophilaceae bacterium
CGTCGCGACGTACGTGGCCCGGAAGGAGCACCTCGCGCGAGGAATGCTGCGCTTGCTCGGGCGCCACGTTCCGTTGGACGCGGTCGAGCACGTCGAGGTGTCGACCCCGCTCTCGACCCAGCACTTCACCGCGAGCCCGGACGGGGCGACCTACGGCCACTACCACTCGGTCGCCCAGATGGGTCGCTACCGCCCGTCCGCGGTCCTGCGGGTCACGCGGCAGCGTGGGTTCGTGTCGGATTGAAGCGGCACCAAAAACGCGCCTAGGGCATCGGGGGACACCCCAGCGGCGGCATCCAGCCATTCGGTAGCAACCTGGGTAAGGGCCGCCTCGAACTGGTCAAAGTGTTGCGCCTCAATCGTGCAACCTGCTGCCATGGCATGGCCGCCAAACTTAATGATGAGTTGTGGGTGGCGTTTGGTGATTAAATCTAGCGCGTCGCGCAAGTGAAAATTGGCAATAGAACGGCCAGAACCTTTAACTACTTTATTTTCATCTTCCGCTTCACCCGCGTTTGCAAAAACGAATGTCGGCCGGTGGTATTTTTCTTTTAAGCGCGAGGCCAAAATGCCGATGACACCTTGGTGATAATCGGCGTTATAAATGCTTAGACTATAATTTTCGGCAATATCAATATTTTCTAATGAAATCAATGCGCTATCTTGCATATCGGCTTCAATATTACGACGTTCCATATTCAGTTCGTGCAAAGTTTGCGCTTTTTGCATGGCATCAGTTTCTGTTTCTGCCAATAAACAAGCAATGCCTAGGCGCATATCATCTAGCCTACCTGCTGCATTTAAACGTGGGCCAACGGCAAAACCAAAGTCTTGCGCGGTGACTTTTTCTGCTGATTTGCCTGCAATGTTTAACAGGGCAGAAATACCCGCACAGCCAGCGCCAGCGCGTATGCGGCGTAAACCTTGCTCTACAAGTGTTCGGTTATTCGCGTCTAATTTGACTAAATCTGCCACTGTGCCAAGCGCAACTAAATCCAATAATTCAGTCAAGTTAGGTTCGCTTTTATGTTCAAAGGCACCACGCTTTCGCAACTCTGCGCGCAGGGCCAACAACACATAAAACATTACACCAACGCCTGCAAGGTTTTTACTAGGGAATGTGCAGCCGTGTTGATTCGGATTCACAATACAAGCTGCTTGTGGCGTAGCATCACCTGGCAGATGATGATCGGTAATTAAAACCCTCAAGCCCAGTAAATTCGCTGCCGCCACGCCATCGACACTGGCAATACCGTTATCTACCGTGATTAAAATATCAGGCTGGAAAGTAGCTGCAAGCGCTACAATTTCGGGCGTTAAGCCATAACCATATTCAAATCGATTTGGCACCAGAAAATCCACATGCGCGCCCATGCTGGTTAAGCCTTTTACCGCCACTGCAGTTGCGGTTGCACCATCGGCATCGTAATCGCCAATCACTAAAATTTTCTGATTATCGGCAATCGCATCGGCCAGCAGTTTCGCCATTTCAGCGCAGTTGGTTAGCTGCTCTGGCGGAATAATGCCGCCTAGCGAAGTTTCTATTTCGCTTTTACTCACAACGCCACGCGCCGCATACAGCTTGGCTAGTAGAGGATGTGTGCCTTGCAAAATCAGCTCGGCAACAATTTTTTCATCGTATTTTCTTTGCTGAATTTGCATAGTTTAGATGTCAGTTTTTAACTGGCCGCCGCCATAACACCAAATACTGTTAACTATTAGCAAACCTTTTGCTTCGCGCGCTTGGTTAATTGGGTGTTCATACAGCAGCATTTGAATCTCGTTAGTAAAACTTGCCCATTGCATAGCGCCCTCGCCTGTTGGCAGGTATGCGCCAACAGCCTTATTTAATGCGGCTTCTGGCGCATGTGTTTGAATGTTTGGATTAGTTTCTAAGCGCAAAAACCACTGATTTTCATGCCAAAAAAACTGCATTCTCTCAACCTCAAAGTGCTTATCCAGCGCGGCTGTCAGGACATCGATTTCACCGCTTTCTAATGGCATAGGCACCGGCTCTGCTAAGCTGAATGTATCGCGTTGCAGCACCAAATGCACAGGAGCGGCATACAACCAATAAAAATTCCCTGCATCGTTTCCCATCCGCTGCCATGTTATAGCGGCATTGAGAAGTTTGGGCTGAAATAGGGTTTTTAAGAAAGACAACATCGCACTATTTTAGCATTGAAACTTTAACGTCTGGCGCATTAACGTCTTGCGCTTTAACGTCTAGGCCACACAATCAACGCCCAATAAAAAAGCCACCTTATGAGTGGCTTCTTTACCGAATGAGTGAATTTTAATCTAGTTAATTTTAATCCAATTAATTAATATCAAATTAGTCAGCTAAAACTAAAATTACCAGTAATTACGGCCATAATCACGGTCGTGATGTTTTTTATGTTTACGATGACCATACTTGTTGCCACGACCACGGTTGCCATCGTCATCATTCCAACGATTATCGTAATAAGTCACGTTAGTCACATAACCATTTGGCCTTACCTCCACATGCACAGGAATATAACGGCCTGGGTCACGATCAGTTACGGTTGAATATTGACGACCGTTGTAATCGTAATTAACTAAGTAACCAGCTGGTATTTGCTGCCAATTATCAACAGTTACGCAGCTTTCTACTGGGCGCGTTTCTACACGTTCACGACCACGGTTATCACGGCCATTATTATCGTAACGGTCACCAAATATAGCGCCTAAGCCGGCACCAAGTGCTGCAGTTGCAATACGGCCGTTACCACCACCACATAAACCTTGAGCACTAATGCCACCATTGCCT
>JANNWI010000075.1:0-2404 GCA_031414715.1 Methylophilaceae bacterium
GCCGCAGTTTTCTATTTTAGATTCATCCGATAGCTTCAAAATTGTGGCGGATATTTTAGCCACCACCGATAAGCAATTATTACGCAAAACTCAGTACCAAATATCCAGTTGGAAAAACTCGTTTATTAACCCAGATCAAGCCAAAGCAACTGCTGATGAAGACTTAACACATGCCGCAGCCAAAGTGTACCAACTTTACCAACAAACCTTACGCGCCTATCAAGCGGTTGATTTTGATGACTTAATTAAGCTGCCAGTTGAGTTATTTCAAGAAAACGAACCCGCACTCAACAAATGGCAAGCCAAGTTACAATATTTACTAGTAGATGAATATCAAGACACCAACGCATGCCAATACAGGCTGGTAAAAATGCTAACGGGTGTGCGTGGTCAATTTACGGCGGTGGGCGATGACGACCAAGCAATTTATGGCTGGCGTGGCGCCGATGTGAAAAATTTGCACCAACTCACTGAAGATTTTAGCAAATTAAAAGTGATTAAATTAGAGCAAAATTACCGCTCTACCGCCAGAATTCTTAGAGCTGCAAATGCAGTCATTGCGAATAATCCAAAGCTGTTCGAAAAGAAACTGTGGAGCAATCTTGGCACCGGCGACTTGATTCAAGTATCGGCACAAGCCAGTGATATTGCAGAAGCGGAAAGTGTGGTGATGAAGCTGCAAGCGCATAAATTTGAGCATCGCACTAAGTTTTTGGATTATGCTATTTTGTATCGCGGCAACCATCAAGCCAGATTACTAGAAGAAAAATGTCGCGAGCAAAAAATCCCTTACACTATCTCTGGCGGGCAATCGTTTTTTGATAAAACTGAAATTAAAGACATCGTCAGTTACTTAAGGCTTGTTGCCAACGAAGATGATGACCCTGCCTTTATTCGTGCCGCCACAACGCCAAAAAAAGGTATTGGCAATACCACACTAGAACGCCTTGGCGAATACGCTAGCTTACATAAGCTATCATTATTTGCAGCTGCTTACGAAGGTGCTTTTCAGCGCGAGCTTGGCCAAAAGCAATGTGATGATTTACTCACTTTTTGCAACTATATCAGCAATTTACAAGTGCGCGCTGTTAAAGACCCTGCGGGCGAAGTGCTAAATGATTTGCTAATTGCCATTCAATACGAGGCTTTTTTATATGACCACGAAGAGCCACGCGCAGCTGAAGGCAAGTGGAAAAATGTGCTAGATTTTATTGGTTGGTTAACTAAAAAAGGTGAAGATTCTACAGACTTTGGCAACGAATCAGATGGTAAAAACTTGCTAGAACTAACACAAATGGTATCGCTGATGAGTATGCTAGAAGGCCGCGAAGATGGCGAGCCAGACGCAGTGAAGCTTTCAACATTACACGCCGCAAAGGGTTTAGAGTTTGGCCATGTATTTTTAATTGGCGTGGAGGAAGGCATTCTGCCGCACAGCAGCAGCTTAGAAGCAGGCAGCGAGGCGCAAATTGAAGAAGAACGCCGCTTAATGTATGTAGGCATTACTCGTGCGCAAAAAAGTTTAACTATATCTTGGTGTAAAAAACGTAAACGCGCAGGCGAGGTGCAAATGTGCGAACCCAGCCGCTTTATTAGCGAGTTGCCAACTGCCGACGTGCGGCATTTTGGCAACCCGTTTAACGACCCCGAAGTCAGCAAAGATTTTGGCAAGGAACGTATGGCGAATATTCGCGCCATGTTGAGTAAAGCATAGTGCGTCGGACTATGGCATGGCTTTAATTAAATTATTTAAGTTAAGCTGTTAATCTGATTCAATATTTTGTATTATAATCCCCCTGTTAGATAATCTAGGAATAGTTAAAGTTGTCAAAATTAGGGTTATGCAGCCATTCACTCAGAAACAAAAAAGCACCCGAAGGTGCCTGATTTGCCGAGCTTACAAGATTAAATTTTGCGGCGTTTTGAGAAACCGGCAAAACCAAACAACACAGAGCCAAACAGCCAAACAGCAGCCGGAACTGGAACTGCAGACGGAGTACCGTATGCCCTGTAGTTACTAAGCCCAAAGTTACCTTGAATAAAACTCAAGTCAAACTGGCTAACACCATTCATAAAGTAGAAAAGTGATTCCGCCTGACCATAATGCACAGCAAGATAATTAACTAAGTTGTTACCAAAGTTAAATGAGCCTGTAGTGCCGCCACCAAGAGCGTCAACATTAGAAACTAAAGTGAGATTTCCCTTATATCCAGTAGTGTCCCTAATCCAATCTGTTACGCCCGAATTACCAATCCCTTGACTGGCGATATCACTATTTGCATCAAATGTTGTCCAAACTGATGTTGCACTAGAACCCCACTTCGCATCGTAGTAACCCAAATCGTTTTTAACCTTATTGCCCAACTTGCCTGTTTGCGTGTAAGGGGCGTCGCCAATCAAATTG
>JANNWI010000076.1:0-4384 GCA_031414715.1 Methylophilaceae bacterium
TTTATGCAAAAAGAAATGCATGTGAAAGCTTGCTAGATTTTTACAAAGAGATGTGGGTTGCGCCTGCAATCACGCTCATTTTAATTATCTTTTTAATGAGTATTCAATTGCTAAGTAGCCATTTGCTGATGGTCTGGGTGCTATGCAGCCCAATATTTATTTTGTGGTTAGCTTCTCCTGCAATTGCATGGTTAATCAGTAAGCCAATAGTATCAAAACAAGCATCATTGATGCCGAGCCAAATAAAGTTTTTACAATCTCAAGCCAAGCTGACATGGGATTACTTCGCCAAGTTTGTTAGTGCTGAAGATAACTGGCTACCGCCCGATAATGTACAAGTTTATCCTAGTGAGGCAATCGCTTCCCGCACTTCGCCCACTAATATGGGTTTAGGTTTATTGGCCAATTTGGCCGCATATGATTTTGGCTATATCAATACAGCTGCGCTACTAAGCCTAACTGAAAATACTTTGGCTGGTATGGAAAAACTAGCCCGTTACCATGGGCATTTTTATAATTGGTATGACACGCGTACTTTACAGGTGTTAAATCCGCACTATATATCATCGGTTGATAGTGGCAATTTGCTGGGGTGCTTGATTACGTTACAGGCAGGACTGATGGAGGTAAAGGACGACAATAATGCACATAAAGTAGATGATTTGTATTTGCGCGTCGGCAAGCTGGCTGAGATGGATTTTAAGTTTTTATATGACGATAAAACGGATTTGCTCAGTATTGGATTTGATGTAGGAGAACGGCGGCGAGATCCGTCTTGCTATGATTTATTGGCTTCTGAAGCGCGTTTAGCCAGTTTTATACTGATTGCAAATGGCCAATTACCACAAAAACATTGGTTTTCACTTGGGCGTTTATTAACAAAAACCAGTGGCGAAACTAGCTTAATTTCGTGGTCTGGCTCTATGTTTGAGTATTTAATGCCGCAGTTATTAATGCCTAGTTTTGAAAGTACTTTGCTAAACCAAACCTGCAAAGCAGTGGTGAAACAGCAAATTAATTATGGCCAACAACACAATGTGCCCTGGGGTATATCGGAATCTTGTTACAACGTGACCGATATTGCAAAAGTGTACCAATATCGCGCATTTGGGGTGCCCGGTTTGGGCTTTAAACGCGGCTTAGCTGATGATTTAGTCATCGCACCTTACGCCACTGCCTTAGCATTATTGGTGATGCCCAATGAGGCTTGCAGCAACCTGCAAACATTAGCCGACAGTGGTTTTGTCGGCCAATATGGGTTTTATGAAGCGATTGACTACACCCCCAACCGTTTGCCACGCGGCAAAAACCATGTAGTAGTACAAACCTTTATGGCGCATCATCAGGGCATGAGTTTGTTGGCTTTTTCACACGTTTTATTGAATAAACCGATGCAGCGGCGGTTTATGGCCACGCCTTATATCAAAGCCACAGAGTTGCTGCTGCAAGAGCGTGTACCCAAGCTGGGCGGCACGTTGCAACCCAATGTTGCCGAATCAATCGCTAATGACGTAAACGACGACGATGCGTCAGGCTTGATGCGCGTATTTACCAGTCACAGCACCGCAATACCCGAGGTACATTTACTATCAAATGGTCGCTATCATGTGATGGTGACCAATGCTGGAGGTGGTTATAGTCATTGGCATGATTTAAATGTAACCCGTTGGCGCGAGGACGCCACACTAGATAATTGGGGCAGCTTTATTTACTTGCGTGATATGGATTCGCAACGACTTTGGTCGGCAGCACATCAACCAACCTTGCGTCAAGCAGACCGTTATGAAGCAGTTTTCACGCAGGCGCGGGCAGAATATCGGCGTCGCGATCAGGCGATTGAGACACATACGGAAATTAGTGTATCACCCGAAGATGATGTAGAAATTAGACGCGTCACGCTCACTAATTTATCGAATCGAGCGCGTCATATTGAAATAACCAGTTATGCAGAAGTCGTATTAGCACCACAAAATGCCGATTTAGCGCATCGTGCTTTTAGTAATTTATTTGTGGAAACCGAAATTTTGTATGATCGTCAGGCCATTATTTGCACTAGACGCCGGCGCACTAAAGACGAGCGTGTACCTTGGATGTTTCACTTAATGGCGGCGCCTGATACGCATAGCGATGACCTAAGTTATGAAACAGATCGTGCAAAATTTATTGGCCGTGGCCGCACAGCCGCTAACCCTATTATGTTTGATGCAGCTGAAACTGACATTAAAACAGAGAGCAATTTATTTGAGCAAGTTTCCTCACAAATAACAGGCCAACTATTTGGCAAACCAGCTACTAAATCAAAAAATCAGCCTTTATCGAATACTGATGGTTCGGTGCTTGACCCGATTGCAGCAATAAGGCGCACCGTTAAATTGTCCACCGACCGTTCAACGGTTGTGCAGATTATTACAGGTGTTGCCAGTTCACGTGAGGCTGCAATCGCCTTAATTGACAAATATGGTGACAGACATTTTGTAGAACGTGCCTTTGAAATGGCTTGGTTTCAAAGCCAAGAGGTACTGCGCATGCTTAGCGCTACCGAGGCAGATGCGCAAGTATTTGGGCGTTTAGCCAGCTCCATCATTTATAGCAATACTTTGCGCCGCGCCGCGCCCAGTGTGATTGCCCGCAATAATCAATGGCAATCAGGTTTATGGCGATTTGGTATATCTGGTGATTTGCCGATTGTGTTGATTAGTATTGCCGATGTTGGACGCATCAATCTAGTCAAGCAGTTACTGCAAGCGCACACTTATTGGCGCATGAATGGCTTAATAGTGGACTTAGTGATTATTAATGAAGACTTCTCAGGCTACCGCGCTGCATTACAAGATTCAATTATTGGCTTAATTAATGCAGGGCCTGAGGCACAAAGCATTGATAAACCGGGCGGCGTTTTCATTCGACGTGCAGATGAATTATCTGAAGAGGCGAGGGTGCTGTTTCAAGCAGTAGCGCGCATTGTATTTACCGATTCTGTGGAAACGTTAATGGAACAAACTGAGCGACGTGTGTCTTTTGACAGGGCGACTCAACCTTCGTCTAGTAGTTTAGAGCCTATGTTTGAAATTGACCAATATCCGCTAGCCAAACTACCAGAAAGAAACCTCATATTTACAAACGGCTTAGGTGGCTTTACAACAGATGGCCGCGAGTATGTGATTACATCCAAAAGTGGTCAAAAAACGCCAATGCCATGGTGCAATGTAATAGCCAGCCCATACATAGGTACAGTAGTCTCAGAGTCTGGTGGCGCATATACTTGGGTAGAAAATGCACATGAGTTTAGATTAAGTACTTGGCATAACGATCCAATCAGTGACGCCAGTGGTGAAGCGCATTATATTCGTGATGATGAAACAGGCGCATTCTGGTCACCAACGCCGTTGCCCAATTGCGCCTTATCGCAAGAGGGTAGCGATTATATTTGCCGCCATGGGTTTGGTTATAGCGTATTTGAACATCAAGAATTTGGCATAAGTTCTGAATTAACGACTTATGTTGCCATAGATGCGCCTGTTAAATTCGTAGTGATTAAATTAAGAAACGCATCTAAACGGACACGGAAATTATCCATCATGGGCTATTGTGAGTTGGTCATGGGCGAGTGGCGTCACGCCAATATGATGCAGATTGTGACAGAACAGGATGCACAATCTGGTGCAATCATCGCTAAAAATGCTTATGGACGCGAATGTGCCAACCGTATTGTGTTTGCGCATATTAGTGAAAAAGATAACAGCTTTACTGGCAGCCGTGCTGAGTTTATTGGCAGAAACAGCTCTCTGGCCAGCCCATCTGCCATGCGACGCAAGTACTTGTCAGGCAAAGTTGGTGCAGGGCTTGATCCTTGCATAGGTTTGCAAACTCAAATCACCTTACTAGACAATCAAGAACAAGGGATAGTGTTTATACTAGGTGCGGCGAAAAGTATTGAAGAAGTACAAGGTTACATACAAAAAATGGGCGGCATAGCAGGTGCAAGACAGGCGCTAGATTCTGTGCACGAATATTGGAACCATACGCTAGGCGCGATACAGGTAGAAACGCCAGATGCGGCTTTAGATGTGTTGGCAAATGGCTGGTTGGTTTATCAAACCATTTCATGTCGATTGTGGGGGCGCAGCGGTTATTATCAGTCTGGTGGTGCTTATGGCTTTCGTGATCAACTGCAAGATACGATGGCACTTATTCACGCTACGCCTTGGCTAGCGCGAGAGCAAATTATTCGATGTGCAGAAAGACAATTTCCACAAGGTGATGTGCAACATTGGTGGCATCCACCAAATGGACAGGGTGTGCGTACGCATTTCTCGGATGATTACTTATGGCTGGCTTACGCGACTTGCCGTTATGTAACAGCAACTGGCGATACTGCCATATT
>JANNWI010000077.1:0-2568 GCA_031414715.1 Methylophilaceae bacterium
GGTGTCACCAGTAAACGAAATTTCATCCATGCCATCAGCGCCATGTACGACTAGCACATGTTCTGAACCTAAATTTTTCAGCACTTTTGCCAACTTTAAAGTCAGGTCTTTGCTAAATACGCCCATCACCTGTCGCTTTGCTGATGCAGGATTCGTCAGTGGCCCAAGCAGATTAAATATCGTGCGCACGCCTAACTCGCGGCGCACAGGCGCAGCGTGCTTCATGGCGCTATGATGATTAGGCGCAAACATAAAACCAATGCCAATTTCATTGACGCAGTTAGCCACTTGCGTGGGCGATAAATTCACGTTCACCCCAAGCGCTTCTAGTACATCCGCGCTACCGCAAGTTGAAGAAACTGAACGACCACCGTGCTTGGCGACTTTGGCGCCAGCAGCAGCAGCCACAAAGGCAGAAACGGTGGACACATTAAAGGTTTGGATGCCGTCGCCGCCAGTGCCACAAGTGTCGATTAAATGCGTGCTATCGCTGATTTCGACTTTAGTGGAGAGTTGACGCATCACGGTGGCAGCAGCGGCAATCTCATCTACACTTTCGCCCTTAACACGCAACGCCACCACCAAGCCTGCAATTTGCGCAGGCGTGAGCTCGCCGCCCATCACTTGTTGCATGATGGCCAGCATATCAGCATGGCTTAAATTATTGCCACTTAAAACCTGCTCTAATGCTTGTTTAAAAACCATTTTTAATAGGCGCTTAAAAAATTATTTAAAAGCGCATGGCCATGCTCGGTCAGGATAGATTCTGGGTGAAACTGCACGCCTTCTACCGCCAAAGTTTTATGCTTCACGCCCATAATTTCACCATCGTCTGTCCAAGCGGTAATTTCCAAACAATCGGGAATGGTTTCGCGCTCTATCACTAATGAATGGTAGCGCGTCGCGGTGTATGGGTTTGGCAAATCTTTAAACACGCCTTTACTCGTGTGGTGTATGAGCGATGTTTTGCCATGCATGAGCGTTTTGGCCTTAATAATTTTGCCACCAAACGCTTGGCCGATACTTTGATGCCCCAAGCAGACACCGAGTAATGGGATTTTGCCAGCGAATTCGTTAATCAGCGCTAAACTTATGCCGGCCTCATTTGGCGTACATGGGCCTGGAGAGATGACGATTTTTTCTGGCTTCATGGCATGAATTTGTGCCAGTGTAATTTCATCATTACGATGTACGTGTACATCTTGGCCTAATTCACCCAAATATTGCACGAGGTTATAGGTAAAAGAGTCGTAATTATCAATCATTAGCAACATTCTATCGCCCTTCTTTCAAATCAAGTCCTGCTTTGCTATCTAGACCAAGCTGTACAAGTTCCGCTGCGCGTAACACCGCTTTGGCTTTGTTTTGCGTTTCATCCCATTCAGACTGCGGAATAGAATCGGCCACGATACCCGCCCCTGCTTGAACGTAGAGCATATTATTTTTAATCACACCTGTTCTAATCGCAATCGCTACATCCATATCGCCATCAAAGCCTAAATAGCCCACCGCGCCCGCGTAGATACCGCGTTTGCTCGGTTCTAGTTCATCAATAATTTCCATTGCGCGTACTTTTGGTGCGCCAGAAACGGTGCCAGCGGGGAAGGTGGCTTTGAGCACATCAATCGCATCTAAGCCAGGTTTAAGTTTACCTTCTACGTTACTCACAATATGCATGACATGCGAATAGCGCTCTATCATCATGTTATCGGTGACTTTTACCGTGCCAATCTGCACCACACGGCCAACATCGTTGCGGCCCAAATCCATCAGTTGTACATGTTCAGCACGTTCTTTTGGGTCAGCGAGTAATTCGTCTGCCAAGGCTAAATCTTGTTCATGCGTTTTACCACGTGGGCGCGTGCCTGCAATGGGGCGCGAAGTCACAATACCATCATCCAAGCGCACTAAAATTTCTGGTGACGCGCCTACTACGTGATGATCGCCCATATCGTAATAAAACATATACGGCGAAGGGTTTAGACTACGTAGTGCGCGGTACAAACTTAATGGCGGCGCACTAAATGGCTGAGACATGCGCTGCGAAAGCACCACTTGCATGATGTCACCTTCTAAAATATAGCTTTGTGCTTTTTTAACTGCCGCTTTAAAGTTATCTTCACCGAACTCTGATTTTGCTAGGGTTTTGGTCGCGGGCGCAGATTGCGGAATCTCCACCGTACTGCGCAACATTTGCACCAGTTCGGCCAAGCGCAATTGTGCGTTTTCGTAAGCACTAGCTTCAGCTGGATTTGCATAAACAATAAAATAAAGCTTACCACTCAAATTATCGACCACGGCAATTTCTTCTGACACCATCAGCAGCACATCGGGTGTGTTGATATCATCTGGCTTGTTGGTATTGGCTAACCGCTTTTCAATATAACGAATCGTCTCATAGCTAAAATAGCCTGCTAGCCCGCCAGTAAAGCGCGGCAAGCCTTGATATGATGTTAAATTAGGTGGCGGCGTTTTAAAGCGCGCTTGAAACGCTTTAACAAAGTCTAGTGCATTGGTATTCTCGTACGTTTCAATTATTTGATTATTTTCAATCACTTGCAAGGTAAA
>JANNWI010000078.1:0-11640 GCA_031414715.1 Methylophilaceae bacterium
CCATGCTGATAAAAGCGCCTATCTTCAATCGCAAGTACCGCATCTTTTAAATTTTTGGGCACTTTTTCAATTTTTACAAAGGCGCGACGCTCCTCGCCAAACTCACTAATTAAAGCGCCATCTGCAGAATATACTCGTAACGGTAACTTAGGCTGGTAGTTTGTCAGCGCCTCTAGCGAAGGCAATGAGGGGTAAATCAGCGTTACTGCTAGCGCAGTTAGCGCCGTAAGCGTGATTCCACCTACTAGTACAAATAGGATGAGGAAATGCCACCATTTTTTAGGGGTCATAGATTTTAAAACTGCCATATTACAATTGCTGTTATTTTAACAGCATATTAACCCAGCCAATTAACTATCAACAATAACAAGTTGATAGTTATATAAAGTTAACTTAATCAAAAATTGATTATATAGACTGTGTTAAAAATGGTACATCTGCAACAAATGTGGCAAGTGCGCAAATTTAAACCTAAAATTTGCTTTACAGTGTGATAAGTTGTTGCTAGGATTTAATGTAAATTATCGCTATTGTGCGTAACTAACGAATATTGAAAGAGAATTTTAATTTGAAATTCGATTTTTTTAATGAAAGTACACCTCCGTTGATCGGGGTAGATATCAGTACTTCAGCTGTCAAAATGGTAGAGTTGTCTGCTGCTGGCAAAGGCGCTTATCGTCTTGAAGGCTACTCTATTGCTGCTATTCCTAAAGATGCAATTACCGATGGCAATATAGTAGGTTTGGAGCAAGTATCAGATGCGGTGAAGCTAGCTTGGAAGCTACTAGGTTCGCGCGAAAAGCGCGCTGCATTAGCATTGCCCTCTGCGGCGGTCATTACAAAAAAAGTGTTAATGGCGGCAGATATGCGCGAAGCTGACATGGAAGCGCAAGTGGAAGCAGAAGCGAATCAGTACATCCCTTTTCCGTTAGAAGAAGTTAACATCGACTTTCAAATTATTGGGCCAGCGCCTAATAGCCCGGATGAGGTAGAAGTATTAATAGCTGCTGCTAGAAAAGAAAAAATTGAAGACCGTGTCGCTGCCGCAGAGGATGCTGGACTAAAAATAACAGTGATGGATGTGGATACCTATGCCACAGAAGCCGCATACAGCTTGGTTGCTAGCCAATTGCCAAATGCTGGTAAAGAGCAAACCGTGATGGTGATTGATATTGGCGCGGTGATGATGCACATTAATGTGCTTCATGACAATAAATCTGTTTACGTGCGAGAGCAAGCTTTTGGCGGCGCACAGCTCACTCAAGAAATTCAACGTCGATTTGGTTTGTCTGTTGAAGAGGCGGAGATTGCCAAGCGCAAAGGCGGTTTGCCAGATAGCTACGAGAATGAAGTGTTGCAGCCATTTATCCAGTCACTTTCAACTGAAGTGGCGCGTGCTTTGCAGTTTTTTACCAGCTCTACCCAATATAACCGCGTTGACCACATTGTGCTAGCTGGCGGCTGTGCTGCGATACCCGCAGTAGATGTTATGGTGCAAGATCGTACGCAAGTCAATACCGTTGTCGCAAACCCTTTTCAAGGGATGTCTGTTGGTTCAAAAGTCAAGCAACAACAAGCAATAATAGATGCGCCTGCGTTAATCATTGCGTGCGGTTTAGCCATGCGCGGGGTGGACTAATCATGATGCGCATTAATTTATTACCACATCGCCAGATTAAGCGGGCAGAACGCCAGCGTGAGTTTGGTTTAATGGCTTTAATGGCAGCAGGCGCCGCTTGCGCTGTGGTGTTCTTAGGATGGCAATTTTTGGGTTCACAAAGAGATGCTCAGGTTGAAAGAAATACACGATTAGAAACCGCCATTATCTCCCTCGACAAAGAAATTGCTGACATTAAAGATTTAAAAGATCAAATTAATAATGTGCTGGAGCGTAAGCAAATTGTAGAAAACTTACAAACAAATCGTAGCCAAGCGGTGGTGATTTTAGATGAGCTTACTCGTCAATTGCCCGAAGGTTTGTATTTAAAAAGTATTAAACAAGCGGGCAATTTGATCACACTAGAAGGTGTTGCTGATACCAACGCGCGCGTGGCAACATTGGTGCGTAATTTGAGCGTGTCGAATTGGATGGAATCTCCAAACTTAGTCGAAATTAAATCGCTGACGGTTAACAACATTAAACAAAACGAATTTACGTTAAATGTGAGCCTTAAAGTACAGAAAGCGGAAGAAGCGCCCGATATGAAAAAAGTGGGGGCTCAATAATGAAATTAGATGATTTTAATAATATAGATTTTAAAAATGCCGGTAGTTTGCCCATGCCTGTTAAGCTGGTGCTACTAGGCTTTTTATCGATTATTCTAATAGGTCTAGGCTATTGGTTTTTATGGAGTCCAGGAATAGATGAGCTTGACCAAGCGAGAGCCAAAGAGCAAGAGCTGCGCCAAACTTTTTTAACCAAAAAAGCGCAAGCGATTAAAGTAGACGCCTACAAACAGCAAATGGTTGATATTGAAAAAACCTTTGGCGCTTTGCTAAAACAATTGCCAGATAAATCACAAATGGATGGCCTATTGACCGATATTAACCAAGCGGGCTTAGGCCGTGGTTTAGAATTTGATTTATTTAAACCTGGACAAGAAACTGTGGCAGATTTCTATGCCGAAATGCCGATTCAAATTAAAATCAAAGGTAACTATCACGACGTGGGTGCATTTGCGACAGATATTTCTAAATTGTCTAGAATTGTGACGCTAAATGATTTAAACATTGCGCCTTTAAATAAGGATACCAAGGATAGTGTGTTGACCATGGAAGCGACAGCAAAAACGTATCGTTACCTGGATTCTTCAGAGATTGCAGCAAAAAAAGCAGTCGAGATGAAGGATAAGAAAAAATGATAATGACCAATTTGTTTTATAAGATTGCATTGATTGCTGCACTAACAGCCCTGCTGACTGCTTGCGGCGGCGATGAAGGTGATGACTTGGATAAGTTTATGGCAACTGCAGCCAATGACATGGGCAAAGGCGTAGAACCGTTGCCCGAGGTGTTACCTTATTCGCCATTGCAATATAATGCAGATGGAACATTGTCTGATCCATTTAAAGCTCGTAAGGCATTGAGTAAAGCTGGTGCGTTGCAGCCAAACACCAATCGGCCAAAAGAGGCATTGGAGTCTTTTCCTTTGGAGAGCTTGAAATATGTTGGATCGCTGAGCAAAAATAAATCTACGTTTGCGCTGATTAAAACGCCAGATAACACCATTCAACAAGTTAAAACGGGCAATTATGTTGGGCCAAATTTTGGCTTGGTGACGCAAATTAATGAAAGTGATATTGTGGTAAAAGAAATTATCCAAGACGACCTGACAGGTGATTGGGTAGAGCGCAATGCAAGTATTAATCTGCAAGAATGATGATTGGAATGAACATGACTGGAATTAATATGGCAACAATGATGACTAAACTATTCGCTTTGATGTTGCTGATAAGCACAAACTTGTTGGGAATGTCCTATGCAGCAGATGAAAATTTGCTCACCAATAAAATAGAGAATATTGATTTTTCTGAATTGTCTGGTGGTCGTGTCAGCATCCGTGTGAAATTAAAAGAAGCACTTGTTAATCCACCTGCGGGCTTTACATTGAATAACCCTTCTAGAATTGCATTAGATTTCCCTAACGTTGGTAATGGCTTGGCAAAAAGCAATATTCCAAGTGAGCAAGGTGCGCTTAAAAGCGTTACTCTAGCACAGGCTAAAGATCGCACACGCATGGTGCTTAACTTGTCGCGCAACGTAAGCTATAACACGGTTTTAAGTGGTAAAGACGTCATCATTACACTGCAAGGTAATGAAGCAAAAACTGCCAGCGCCACTACAGAAACACGTTTTGCTGAATCTCGCGCTACTAGTAGTAAAGAGCACGCTATTACAAACGTTGATTTTGCGCGCGGCAAAAATGGCGAAGGTCGAATTATTGTTGATTTAGCTGATGCTAATACGGGTATTAATATTAAGCAAAAAGGCAAGCTACTTACAGTTGATTTTATTAATACTGATGTGCCAGCAGAGCTACAACGTCGTTTGAATGTTATTAATTTTAATACACCAGTACTATACGTGGACACCATGAAACAAGGCAAAAATGGCCGTATGGTGATTGAACCTAAAGGTAACTGGGAGCAATCAGCTTACCAAGCGGATAACAAATTTATCATTGATGTACGTCAAGTGATTGAAGATCCTAATAAGTTAGTAAAAGGCAATAAACCTGGTTTTTCAGGAGAGAAACTTTCACTCAATTTCCGAAATATTGAGGTGCGTTCAGTGTTGCAAGTGATTGCAGACTTTACTGGCCTAAATATTATTACCAGCGATACGGTAACAGGCAACCTGACTTTGCGATTAAAAGATGTGCCTTGGGATCAAGCCATGGACATTATTATGCAAAACAAAGGTTTGACTATGCGTAAATCTGGCAATGTGATTATGGTGGCGCCAGCAGAAGAAGTTGCTGCAAAAGAAAAAGCACAACTGGAAGCAGTTAATTCTATTGAAGATTTAGCGCCATTACGTACAGAGGCATTTACACTTAAATATCAAAAAGCGGAAGATTTTCAAAATCTTTTAAATGGGCAATCTGGTTTAAGGGCTGGCGGTGGTGGAGCTGGGGGGGGTATGCAAGCGGGAAGGATTTTATCTAAGCGCGGCAGTGTTAGCGCTGACAAGCGTACAAACACTTTATTTATTCAAGACACTGCACTAAGACTAGCTGAGATTCAAGAAGTACTTAACAAAGTTGATATTCCTGTCAGGCAAGTCATGATTGAATCAAGGTTAGTATTGGCTGACGATAAATTTAGTAAAAGCCTTGGTGCAAGGTTTGGTGTGCAATCAGCTAACACTGGTGGTAATGCTGGGTATAGTCTAGGTGGATCACTTAATAATACAGGTGCTGCGACTGGTTCAACTACAAATGGTGCTGCAACCACTGGCGGTTTAAATTCAAACTTGCCTGTAGCCAACTCATTCGGCAGTATTGCATTCAGCTTATTTAGATTGCCAGCAGGCTTGTTACTAAATTTAGAACTATCTGCGCTTGAGCGTGATCAGCGCGGAAAAGTTGTTTCTAGTCCACGCGTGACCACTGCCAACCAACAGAAAGCTAAAATTGCGCAAGGCACTGAGATTCCATATCGGGAGGCATCTGCTGCTGGCGCAGCGACGATCGCGTTTAAAGAGGCAGTTCTTAGTTTAGAGGTTACGCCGCAAATTACGCCAGATGATAAAATTATCATGGATTTAGAAGTGAAGAAAGAAAGGGTAGGGCAAATTTTTGAAGGCGTACCATCTATTGATACACAAAACGTCACAACGCAAGTGTTAGTTGCTAACGGTGAAACAGCGGTGCTAGGTGGTATTTACGAGCAAACAGAGCGTAATGATGTTGATAAAGTACCTTTTTTTGGTGATTTGCCAGTGCTAGGTAATTTATTTAAACGCAGAACCAAACAAGACGATAGAACAGAGTTGCTAATTTTTATCACGCCAAAAATTATGGATGAAAGTCTAGGTTTGAAATAAGTTTGTTTTGGTAAGTTAAATATAAGCTCACGCTGACAGAACGCGCACTTTGACTTAAAATGCCTATCAATAACTGATAGGCATTTTTTATTGTGGTAACAACTAACAACAATATTTTTTTTGTAGGCTTAATGGGTGCAGGTAAAACCACCATTGGGAAATTGCTTGCCAAGCAATTAGGTAGAGTCTTCTATGACACCGACCAAGAAATAGAAAAGCGTACGGGCGTAAAAGTGTCAGTGATATTCGAGCTGGAAGGCGAAGCAGGTTTTCGTAAACGCGAAACAGCGATTATTCAAGATTTAAGCAGATTAAATAACATTATTATGGCTACAGGTGGAGGAGCAATATTGGCCGAAGAAAATAGGCAAATGTTAATAGCCAACGGCACGGTAATTTACCTACGTGCTAATGTGAATGAGCTATGGCATAGAATGCGTAACGATAAACATCGGCCACTGTTGCAAAATGTAGATATTCGTATTAAGTTAGAGCAGCTTTATGCAGAGCGAAATCCACTATATACTGAAACTGCAGCACTTATTTTTGATACTGGTAACCAGCCAGTAGCCAATATACTTAGCCAGATTGAAAAGTCATTAAATCAAACTGAAAACTCAATTAAAGGCCTCACTTAATAACATGATGCAAACTTTAAATGTCGCTCTTGGCGATCGTGCTTATTCTATTCATATTGGCTCTGGTTTACTTAGTCAACCAGCGCTTATTTTGCCGCATTTAAAGCGCAAGCAAGTTGCTATTGTGACCAATACTACTGTCGCGCCCTTGTATTTAGAAAAAATCACTAAGCCGCTTAAAGATAATGGCGTAAGTATTGTAGAGATTATTTTGCCCGATGGCGAAGCTTATAAAAATAGCGAAACCCTAAATTTGATATATGACGCATTACTAAAAAACCGTTGCGAGCGCAGTACTACATTAATCGCGCTTGGTGGAGGCGTAATTGGTGATTTAACAGGTTATGCGGCAGCAACATATTTGCGCGGCGTACCATTTATTCAAATCCCCACTACCCTACTTTCTCAGGTCGACTCAAGCGTCGGCGGCAAAACAGGTATCAATCATCCATTGGGCAAAAATATGATAGGTGCTTTTTATCAGCCCAAAGTTGTATTGGCAGATATTGATACTTTGCAAAAGTTACCTAAACGTGAATTATCGGCAGGTGTGGCAGAAGTGATTAAATATGGCCTTATTCGCGATGCCGATTTTTTTGATTGGCTAGAAACCAATATAGCTAAGTTAATGAATTTAGACCAAGCGGTAATTAGTTATGCAATATACCGCAGCTGCCAAAACAAAGCAGAAGTGGTAGCTGCCGATGAGCACGAAGCGGGTGAGCGCGCGTTGTTAAACTTGGGGCACACCTTTGGCCATGCCATCGAAAATGCCATGGGCTATGGCGTGTGGCTGCATGGTGAGGCAGTTGCCGCAGGCACCATGTTGGCGGCAGATTTATCGCAACGTATGGGCTGGTTAACTAATGCAGATGTGCAAAGAATGCATGCTCTACTAACCGCATCCAGCTTGCCACTCAGGGCACCTAATTTAGGGGTGAACAAGTATTTAGATTTAATGCAATCAGACAAAAAAGTAGCCGATGGCAAAATTAGGCTAGTGCTACAACAAGGCATAGGCAAAGCGGTAATCACCAGTGATTATGATGCCACAAAATTAAAAGAAACCTTATCGGCATGCTAAACAAAGCATTTTCGCGATTTAAAAATCGCTCCTACAGACTGCATTTTGTAAGAGCGCAAATCATTGCGCGAACAAGCCATCCATGAGCATACTCGCCACTTACGCCGCCAACCCCGCCACCTCATTAGGCCGCAGCCATCAAGAGCCTGAATCGCCCTCACGCAACGCTTTTCAGCGCGATCGTGATCGCATCATTCACTCAACAGCTTTTCGTCGGCTAGAGTACAAAACGCAAGTGTTTGTGAATCACGAAGGTGATTTATTCCGCACACGTCTTACGCACAGTTTAGAAGTTGCGCAGTTAGCACGCGGCATTGCGCGCACGCTAAATTTGCATGAGGATTTAACCGAGGCCATTGCGCTGGCGCACGATCTTGGCCACACCCCGTTTGGCCATGCTGGGCAAGATGCGTTAAATGCCTGTATGAAAGATTACGGCGGATTTGAGCATAATTTACAGTCATTAAGAGTTATTGATAAGCTTGAGCAGCGTTATGCCGAATTTGATGGTTTAAATTGCACGTTTGAGCTGCGCGAAGGCATTTTAAAACATTGCTCGCTTAAAAACGCCAAACAACTGGGTGATGTTGGCCATCGGTTTATTAACAAAACCAGCCCTAGTTTAGAAGCGCAAGTGACTAATTTTGCCGATGAAATTGCTTACAACAATCACGATATTGACGATGGCTTGCGCTCTGGTTTAATCACGATTGAGCAACTACAAAGTGTCGATTTATTTGCTTCGCAGCTAGAATTGGTTAAAGCAAAATATCCAAAGCTCATTGTTAATCAAGACCAAAAACGGTTGATACACGAAACCATACGCCGCATGATAAATATACTGGTGGTAGATTTATGCACGCAAAGTAGCAACAACATTAATAAACTAAACCCCAAAAATATTAGCGACATACGCCAAGCGCCTTATTTGGTAGGCTTTAGCGAAGCTATTGCTAAACAAAATTTGGCGCTAAAACAATTTTTACGTAAAAATTTATATCATCATTACAAAGTTAACCGCATGAGCGCCAAGGCCGAGCGTATTATTCGCGAGTTGTTTCAAGTATTTTTTGATGATGTCACTTTAATGCCAACAGAGCACCAACTAAATGCAGAAACCGACAAAGCACGCGCAGTGGCCGATTATATAGCGGGCATGACAGATCGCTTCGCTATTCGAGAGCATAGCCGGTTATTTGCGGTAGAAGATTATTTTTGAGCTAGTCTTTCAACGCTTCAATAAGAGGCCCTAAAAATTCCTCGTAATTTTTCCAACGCTGAACAGACGTTTTATAGATTGGTTGCCTTACTTGCCAATGAGACGCTGTCTTGACTGAGCGCTCCAGTTTATGAGGTGCCAAACAAGTATCGTCCCATTCCAAACCAATATGCGCTATTAACTTCCGTGACCAAAACTCAGGGTCAGCAATCGTATCTTCATATTTAACATCTAGAATTCGTCCTGGTAATACCTCATGCCAATGACGCATGATGCGCAGATATTGCTTATAATGAGATCCTAGATTCACTAAATCAGATGCATAATCGTGAGCCGCATTAAAGTTTTGAAAGAAAATAGATAGGCATGTATCTATTGGGTTACGCATAGTGTGAATAATTTTTACTTTAGGAAACAATAAAGCGATTAAACCCAAATTGCGAAAATTATGTGGCATTTTGTCTGTTATATGCTGCGGTTTTATATCTGCACCAGCAATTTTATGCAAAGTAGATTCGTACATAGCAGCAATTTCTGTTGCTTGCTCTAAGTTAATTTCACGGACACATTCTGGGTAAGGTGTGTCGGTTGCTAGTCTTAATGGTAAAGCAGTACGTGCTTTCCCCCAAAAAACAACTTCACCTGCACCAATCACGCTGGGGTGGCTAGAAATAATTTGTTCAGTTAGTGTAGTGCCAGAACGCGGCATACCTACAATTATGACTGGTAGCTTACTCTCTACGCCTAAGTGTTTAAAATCTTTAAATAGCTTTACATCAAAAGTTTCAATTAATTCAGAGAAATTCTTTTTGTCCACCTCAGCACTGTAATTTAGGGCTTTATTTTTTATTTCATTACCAATTGAGTAATGTTTAAAAGCTTCAGCATAATTATTGTGATCATCATAAACCTTGCCTAAGGCAAAATAGGTACTGTGACTGATTTCGTCTTCAACCCCATTATTAGGCATAAATTTTAAAAGTTGCTCTACTAAACCGTCACTTGGAACAGATTTTTTCATTCTAGTCTTCAACAATAAGCCATTCGGCTTGCTGTTATCAGTTGCAATAATTTCATCGCAAACCGCAATTCCTTTAGCAGAGTTACCAAGCTCTTGATACACTTGTCCCAAACCTTGCAAAGACGATAGTCGCTTAGGTTCTTTTTCTAGTGCAGCAAGGTATTGAGAAATGGCGGCATCAGTGTCGTTCATACCCAGATAGATTTGTCCTAACTTGTCTAAAACATCGAGATTATGCGGAGCTAAATGTTCTGCGTGTTTTGTGCATTCCAATGCTTCATCGTGGCGATGCCCTTTTAGCAAATAATTCCCATACAGGATAAAGCTATCTAAATAATTAGGGTCAATTTCACATGCCCTGTGGTATTCAAGTCCCGCCTCGAAATCTAAGTTTGCATTTTCAAGCACATTAGCAAAGCTGACTCTATATTCAGCAATTTCAGGCGACAAGCCTGTTGCACACTCTAAGTAGTGTAGCGCACGGTTATAATCTTCTACATCTACATGCACCATGCCCAATACATGAAAAGCCCTAGCGTTTGCTTTATCTAAATTGAGAGCCTGATGTAAGCAAGCAATTGCCGCATCATAATTTTTTAACATGCGATATGCAATGCCACAATTAATAAGTGCGTCTACCAACTTAGGCTCTAATTTAACTGCTGTTTCATAGTGATTTATTGCTTCTTCGTATAGCTCCTGCTCATATAGGCAATTAGCAAGGTTGTAGTGTGTTTGCGCGTGGGAAGGATTAGCTTTTAATATTAGCTTAAGTTGAGTGGTAGCCTTTGCATATTGTTTACTAGCCGAATAAACATAAGCCAATGCCGCGCGCGCCTCAATAACATTGGGGTTAGTTTTTAATATAGCTAAAAATTGTTGTTCAGCTTGGATAAAAAGCCCTAATTGAGCAGCTTTTTGACCGTTTTGAAACGTGTCGTTGATATACTGTTGTTGGGGTGATAATGATTTCATTATAAAAGTAATTAAATTCTAAACATTGTAATAGTTTAACTTAAAAGTTATATGAAATTTGTATGCGGTTTAATTTTAAAGTCTCTGAATATACTACATTAAGTTGCTGAATCAAGTTCAACATGACATATAAGCTAATGTTGCGCCATTACAACATTGCCATATATATGTGGCTAAAAGCCAAAATTTACTTGCCGCACCAAGTTGGTTTTTGGCATAATTAATAAACCTTCTTAGTAAATAAATGTAAATTGTTTTATTAAGAGAGTTCACGAACTTTCTCGTTTTTGGTTCTGAGTTATAACTTAGAGATATAAAAAGTCTAGAAATAATTAAGGTTTCAAAAATGAGGGTATTTTAGTAGTAAATTAGTATTATCTTTTGCGATACATTAGAAATAAAAAACTAGGAGATTTATATGAAAACGAAATTAAATTTAGCAGTTGCAGCGGCTTTACTAGCTAGTGCTTCAAGCGCTAATGCTGGCATTATGATTCCAGCTGGCGATTGGACATTAGACATTGGTGGTATTGTAAATACATACTACACTCACACAAACTTTAGCGGTGATGCTGGTACAGCGCCATTAGCTTTAGGTAACGGTGGTGATGATAGTGTTTCAAACATTACTACAGGTTTGTTACCTAACTATTTATCAGTTTCTGGTAAAACTCGCCAAAACGATTTAGATGTTGGTTTTACAATCAGCATCAACCCAGGTTCATCAACAACACGAGGCGGTATACAAGGTTCTAACCAAGAAAATCGTCAAGCATTTTTAACATTTGGCGATAAATCATGGGGTTCTATCAAAATTGGTAAAGATTTAGGTATTTACGCATCTGATGCAATTTTGAATGACATGACATTGTTAGGTGTTGGTTCTGGCGCTGGTTCTTTAGCTGGTAACACAACAACATTAGGCCGTATTGGTACTGGTTTTATGTATGCTGACTGGAAATCACAAATCGCTTACTCATCACCAAACTGGAACGGCTTTAGCTTTACAGCAGAAAGTAAGTTTGGATTTGATGCAGTAGCTGCACTTGTACTTGCGTCCCAACCTTGAGTAAGACCTGCTGTAAAGCTAAAGCCGTTCCAGTTTGGTGATGAGTAAGCGATTTGTGATTTCCAGTCAGCATACATAAAACCAGTA
>JANNWI010000079.1:0-2133 GCA_031414715.1 Methylophilaceae bacterium
CAAAAATTGTGGCGCGCAATCAGGCCTTGGTAGATAAAAAATTTATCTCGCAAAACGTGGTAGACAACGATGTTGCGCAACAAAATGTACTGAAACAACAGCTTGCGGCGGCTAGGGCGCGGGTAGGCAGCATTAACCACAACAGCAGTAAATCTAAAATATTTTCCCCTATCAACGGCGTTGTAGAGAAAAAACTGGTGGACACGGGCGATTTTGTGCAAGTGGGCAGCCCAATTGTGCAGATTATCTCTAAGCAAAAATTGCGCGCGCATTTGCCGTTTCCTGAGCATATTGGCGCTCAACTCAAACCTGGTTTAAAAGTACGTTTAAGCACACCCACTAGTGATAAACCTGTAGACAGTGTGATTCGTGAGCTAAAGCCAATGATTACTGAAGGCAGCCGTACCATTGACGTGATTGCCGATGTGGTAGATGAAATAAGCTGGCAGCCAGGCGCCAGCGTAACAGGCACGGTAATTTTAGGCGAACAAAGTGCGGCGATGATGGTACCCGAGCAATCATTAGTACTGCGGCCTGCTGGCGAGGTGGTGTATGTGGTGCGCAACAATGTGGCCTATCAAGCCATCGTTAAAACAGGTTTGCGCCAAAATGGTTTAATAGAAATTTTGCAAGGTCTGTCAGCCAATGACAGCATTGTTGTGGATGGTGCAGGCTTTTTAACCGATAAAGCTGATGTTTCAGTCACCCCAGCAAAGTAACTAATCTTCTTGCTCCTTCCCCATTGTAGGGGGAAGGATGGGATGGGGGGTGATTAGTTGATTGGTTAATTTCGAATTTTACCCCCACCCTAACCCTCCCCCTAAAATAGGGAGGGAATAAAAATGTTGATTTTGGATAAAATTAAAGAAAGCTTAATTTAGCAATGAACGTAAACTATGACCCTGCCTGAGCTATCCATAAAACGCCACGTACTCGCTTGGATGCTATCTGGCGTCATTATTTTGTTTGGCTTAATCGCCTATCAGCGCATCGGCATTGACCGTATTCCCTCAATCGATTTCCCCGTCATCATGGTGAATACTGTGTTGCGCGGGGCAGACCCTGACGTGGTGGATGCCAGCGTAACCAGCGTCATTGAATCTGCCATTAATACCACACCTGGTATTGAGCACATTCAATCAGCATCGTCGCCAGGTGTTTCTAGTATTAACATCACTTTCGTATTAGGCAAAGATATTGATGTGGCCTATAACGAAGTGCAAGCCAAGGTGAATCAGATATTGCGCCGCTTACCTGCGGACACCGATCCACCATCAGTTTATAAAGTAGATACCAACGCCGCACCAGTGATTTGGCTTTCGCTAACTGGCGACCGAACAATTCAGCAACTAAATTTATACGCCAATAATGTACTAAAGAAAAAGTTTGAAACCATAAATGGCGTAGGCGAAGTGCAATTAGGCGGGCGACGCGATCGAGTGATTCGCGTCAATGTTATTCCCGAGCGCATGGCAGCTTATAAACTGAGTGCAGGCGATTTAATTGCCGCGTTTAATCGCGAGCATGTGCAGTTGCCAGGTGGCTTTTTGGTTAGTAGCCAAGCGGAGCAGTTACTTAAAATTGATCTAGAGTTTCACAGTACCAAAGAGCTAGCCGAGATGGTGGTAGTAACGCGTAATGGCGTTGCCACACGACTAAAAGATGTTGCCAACATAGAAGACGGTATTACCGACAACCGCCAAATTGCGCGTTTTAATGGCAAACCCGCAGTAGGTATTGGCATGGTTAAAATTGCCAATGCAAATACAGCTAAAATTATTGAAGATGTAATTGCGCGACTTGATAATGAAGTGCGGCCAAATTTACCCCCTGGTTTAAGTTTAGAAATATCCACCAACGATTCTATTTTTATCAAACAAATGGTTGCTGGCCTAAAAGAGCACTTAATAGAAGGCACGCTGTTTGCGGCACTTATTGTGCTTATTTTTATGCGCTCGTTTAGCTCTACCTTGATGATTTGTTTGGAAATTCCTGTTTCTTTACTAGGTGCAATCGCAGTAATGTATTTTGCTGGCTACACGTTCAATAGCATGACATTGCTGGCTTTGCTGCTGCTGATTGGTGTAGTGGTAGATGACGCAATTGTGGTGCGAGAAAGTATTCTGCGGCATA
>JANNWI010000080.1:0-3911 GCA_031414715.1 Methylophilaceae bacterium
CCGCAGATAACAATATGCGACCTGGGTTATGGCAAATTGAAACCACGTCTGAGTTATTATTATTAGTGCCATATATTCCTGCCGACCAAATGCAGGACATCAAAGATATTGCAACAGAATACGGGCTAGAAATGCCACAAATTGAAAATGGTGCCGCCATCTCGCAAACGTGCATTACCCAAGAAATGGCTGACCAAAAAACGCTGCCTAATTTTTATAACGCGCAATTAGGTTGCAGCAGTAAAAACGCCACCCGCAACGGCAACAATTATCAAGTGGACTTTGTGTGTAACAGCGCAGACCTTAAAGGTAATGGCACTGCCGTTGGCACCATAACAAGTCCACAAGCTTTTACTGGGCAAACTAGTTTTGCTGGCACCGCGCAAGGCAACTCTGTGAATGAAACAGCAGATATTAACGGCAAATGGATGAATGCAAGCTGTGGCGCGGTAAAACCGCTATAACGAATGCTTATAAAAAAGCTTAACTGCTGTTAACAATACAGTTTCTGCCCTTTTGTTTCGCTTGGTATAGTAGCTTATCCACCGCTTCAATAAACGCTAAAGGCTTATCGTTATAGGTTGGAATAATGGCAGCAACACCAATACTAACGGTTAACAATTGGCTTACTGCAGATTTCTCATGCGTAATTTGTTCTTTAAAAATTAAGCTGCGGCAGCGTTCAGCCACCTTTATCGCAGCCGCTTCATCTGTCTCTGGCAAAACCAACGCAAACTCTTCGCCGCCAAAACGTGCAAAAAAATCACGCGAACGCGTTCCAGCTGTATTAAGCGTTTTCGCCACACGCTTTAAACAATCATCGCCTTTAACGTGTCCATAAAAATCGTTATATTGCTTAAAGTTATCAATATCCAACATAATTAACGAAAGTGGTTGACGATTGCGATGCGCATTAGACCATTCTAACTCCAGCACAGTATCAAACATACGCCGATTCGCCACGCCAGTTAAGCCATCTTTAAAAGAAAAATCTTCCAGCTCTTTTTGCAGGCGCAATAGTTTTTCTTCCGTTTTTTTGCGCTCGCTAATATCAAACATAAAACCGATTAACGATTCCGCATCGCCATTTTCTTTGCGCACTACATGCACCACATCGCGAATCCACACATAACCACCATCTTTTTTCATGGCTCTGTAATCGGCCTCATGGTCTTCGCCTTCTTTCGATTTTGCGATGCAATAATCGACCACCCACGCCTTATCATCGGGATGCATTCTCGATGACCAATCTTCAGAACTTACCCAACTAGATTGCGGCCAGCCCAGCACGCGCTCTATCTGCGGCCCAATATAGGTAAACTTCATGGTTGCCCAATCTAATTTCCACGGAATCGCCTTGGTAGATTCCAATAGCGTTTTATAAATATCGCTATCAGGCTCTATGTTTACTGGTGCGTCGTTCATATTATTCTTTATTTAAACGGGGTAAGTAACATTAGCATATATCAGTTGATATTTTAAATCACATCTTATGCCCATAAACTTAAATTGTCATCAAATGCGCAAGCGATGGCGCGGTAAAGGCGCTATAGTATAAATATGTTATATAGCGCTCTTTAAAGGAGATATTTATTATGGCTGAGCCTGCATTAAAAAATACCAAATTCGATGCGCACGTGGATGCGATTGAAAAACACAAAGCCCTGCTAGAAAAACTGCATCTAGATTCAAACACGCATTTAGATGAAGTGAGCAACTCTATTGAACAGTTGACGCTAACGCTAGAAGAATACCTAAAAGTCATCGGTATTCCATAATTTAAAACCGCAATATTAGTGTATTTAACTTAAATACGGCTGCTCTGCAGACCGCATGGATATTGGTCTCTAGGGCAGAATATTATTCGTAGTTTGAGCTGACCCAGCTAAATCATTCATCATCGCAACATAGGTTAAAGCCAACGTGTGTTCACCTCTTTCCTCTGCCATTAAGCCTAAATAATGTAGCGCTTGGCTATGTTGGCTGTTCATTGCCAGCACCTTTTGCATGTGCGCTTCTGCCTTTTGCGTATCATTTGTTGCAAACTCAGCCGCCGCCAGATAAAACCAAGACTCTACGCTATTAGGCTCTGACGCTGTCCATTTGCTGGCAACTTGCAACAATGCATTCCAGTTTTCAGTTAAAAATGGTTGCACAACCTGCATAAAAAATGGCCATTCAAATTGTGACAAAGCCCAAAATGCCTTGCCGCTTTTAGTAGAAATAGCTTGTTCTGGTTGGTTCAGCAAGGCCTGTACCCACTCCACAGGCATATAGTAATAATAAGCGTTATTACCTGGGCTTTTTAGCGTAATCACACCGACTAAATTACCCTCGTCATCAAACATGCCACCACCACTGGCGCCAAGTCTAAAGCTACTGGTCGCTCTTATCACCACACTACCATCCATAGGGTATAAGCCTTTTACAACGCCAAACGTGCTAGACGGCACCGCTATGAAATTGGGATAGCCGATAGTGAAAACAGATTGTTCATATTTAAGCTTTTTGCTGGAACCCATTTTTGCGATGGGCGCATCCAAATCATCTACCTTTAAAATACATAAATCGTGACGCCAATCTGGCTTAATGACACTGACAGATAGCGGCATGCCATTGTTAACCACTACAATATTCTGTGCATTGGCAATTACATGGCAATTGGTCACTACTTGACTCTTTGCAACAACAACCGCAGAGCCAAGTCCAAAGCTACCATCTGCACGCGCCACTTGCACTCGCAATACCTGTTCATTCAGCTGCGGCAATAAAGCGTCGCTTGGCAATGCCAACGTTGGAGTAGCAGAAAATAAATAAAATAAAACCGAGCAAAATAAAGTAAAGCAGAATCTGGTCATCTTAGCCCCCCATTCATCAACTACATTCTAAGTTTTTACAATCCATAAAATAAACCAGATTCAAGAATGCTTGTTTTTTACTTATTCAAACAATTGTGTTCTAGTTTTTTAAGCCAATATACGTTTTGATTACATATTCATGGTTTGCATCATGACTGTCTGTTCGACAGCGCACTTATATGCTTAATCACCTATTCAATTCTAGATAACTTAAGATCAGTCTTTCAAGTATCATGCATTGAAACCCTTATGGATACTGGGCTGCAGGGCATCAATTTGAAGCCACAACACACCATACAAAATTAAAAAATAAAAAAATATGCCAACTGTGTGAGTTTCGCTGCGACATACATTGAGTGTAAAAAAACCATTCTACCTAGTGAGATAGAATGGCGAAAATTAACTTTTTATATATTACTGATAAATTAAGTTATTTTTTATCCTTAGCTTTTTTTGTGTCTTTTTTATCCTTTGAATCTTTGTTAGTGGATTTTTTATCAACGTTACTACCTTTTTGTTCAACATTCATGTGATTAACTCCTAAAAAATTAATGAATAATCTACTAAATCATCAGCCAATTTGAGTGATAGATCATCAATAGATTGTGCCTATTTTTAGATGAATTAAATGTTAAGTCTGTGCGAAACCACACATATAACTACCTTAAATTTAAATTGCTACTTTTGCTGACTGGCTAGCCTTAACGCTATTGAATTAAACTCAAAACAATCGTAAATGTGTTAGCTAACGCACAGATAAGCATTTCTCAAAAGCTCAAAATCAGTTGAGATCCTGTTTATGAAATGGGATTTTCATAAAATTGATTTTTAAAAGGAGCTACATATGAACTATCAAGAACGCGACACTTATGGAATGTATAAAAGCAACGATGGCGATGGCCCTGGCCCACGATTAATGGGTGCAGAAACCTTAATAGGAAACGATGTTTACAGCCGAGATGAGGAAGATTTAGGCGATATCAAAGAAATTATGTTGGATACTGTAAGCGGTAATGTGTGTTACGCAGTATTGTCATATGGTGGTTTTTTAGG
>JANNWI010000081.1:0-5856 GCA_031414715.1 Methylophilaceae bacterium
CAAGGTAATGCGCTGGCATGGGCAACTTCTGGCGGCCAAGGATTTAAAGGCTCACGTAAAAGTACGCCATTTGCAGCACAGGTTGCTGCTGAAGTAGCGGGTAAAAATGCGCAAGAGTCTGGTGTAAAAAACTTGGAAGTGCGCATTAAAGGTCCTGGTCCAGGCCGTGAATCTGCTGTGCGCGCACTTAACGCGGCTGGTTTTAAAATTACCAGCATTACCGATGTGACACCAGTGCCGCACAATGGCTGCCGTCCATCTAAAAAACGCAGAATTTAGACTTTAATATTGAAAAATCTTTAGTCGCGCTCAAGCAAATAAAGATTACTGGAGAACTATCTTGGCTAGAAACTTAGACCCTAAATGCCGTCAGTGCCGCCGCGAAGGCGAAAAATTATTCTTAAAAGCTGAAAAATGCTTTACAGATAAATGCGCGATTGAAAAACGTAACTTTCCGCCTGGCCAACATGGTCAACGTCGTAACTCACGTTTGTCTGACTATGGTGTGCAATTACGCGAGAAACAAAAAGTACGTCGCATTTATGGCGTTTTAGAGGGTCAATTCCGCAGCTACTATGCTGAAGCTGACCGTCAAAAAGGCATTACTGGCGAGAACTTATTACAATTGCTTGAGTGCCGTTTAGATAACGTGGCATTCCGTATGGGTTTAGGTGGTTCACGCACTGAAGCGCGTCAAATCGTGCGTCACAACAGCATTTTGGTAAACGGCAAGCGCGTGAATATCCCGTCATACCAAGTAAAAGCTGGTGATGTGGTTTCTGTTGTAGAAGCATCAAAAACACAATTACGCATTAAGGGCGCGCTTGCAGCGGCCGAACAACGCGGCTTCCCAGCATGGTTAGAAGTGGATGCAAAAGCATTGACTGGCACATTTAAATCTAAACCACAACGTGATGATTTGCCTTCAACCATTAACGAATCATTGGTTGTTGAGTTGTATTCTAAGTAATTAGTACTTAGCTACTTCTCTCAATCAATTAACGTCAAGGAATTTTATGCAAAACAACCCAACTGAATATTTAAAACCGCATGTGGTAGATGTTGAAGTGATTACGCCTTTGCGTGCTCGCGTTACGCTAGAGCCTATGGAGCGTGGTTTTGGCTATACATTAGGCAATGCACTTCGTCGCGTTTTATTATCATCGATTCCAGGCTTTGCCATTACAGAAGTTAAAATAGATGGCGTTGTACACGAGTATTCAACCATTGATGGTGTACAAGAAGATGTTGTTGATATTTTGTTGAATTTAAAAGGCGTTGCCTTAAAGCTTAACAATAAATCAGAGACTATTTTAACGCTGAACAAATCTACTGAAGGCGTTGTAACAGCTGCAGATTTTGATACAGGCCACGATGCGGAAATTGTGAATCCAAATCATGTGATTGCGCACTTAACAAAAGGTGGCAAACTCAATTTAGAAGTTAAAGTTGAAATGGGTCGTGGTTATCAACCAGTACCAGCACGTCAAAAAGCTAATGAGGAAGACCGTGTATTAGGTTTTATCATGGTGGATGCGTCATTTAGCCCGATTAACAAAGTGAGCTACCAAGTGGAAAGCGCACGCGTAGAGCAACGTACTGACTTGGACAAGCTGGTGATGGATGTTGAAACCAACGGTATTATAGACCCTGAACAAGCCATTCGCGATGCGGCACGTATTCTAATTGGTCAATTATCCGTGTTTGCTAATTTAGAAGGCTCACCAAGTGAAGTTGAAGTAAAATCTGCACCACAGGTTGACCCAATTTTATTGCGTCCAGTAGATGATCTAGAGTTGACAGTACGTTCAGCTAATTGCTTAAAGGCAGAAAACATTTTCTACATCGGTGATTTGATTCAACGTGGCGAAAACGAGTTATTAAAAGCACCAAACTTAGGCCGTAAATCTTTAAATGAAATTAAAGATGTATTGGCTACTAAAGGCTTAACATTAGGCATGAAGCTCGAAAACTGGCCACCTGTTGGACTTGAAAAAGCCTAGTTAAAAAGCTTAAGCAATAATTTAAGCAAAAGAATATTAGAGAAAATTAAGGAATTACTATGCGTCACGGTAATAGCAATCGTAAATTAAATCGTACTAGCAGCCATCGTGCAGCGATGTTTCGTAATATGTCAGTATCATTATTACGCCATGAAATTATTAGAACAACTTTGCCAAAAGCAAAAGAGTTGCGTAAATATGCTGAGCCATTAATTACTTTAGGCAAAGATGCAACCTTGGCTAACCGTCGCCTAGCGTTTAGTCGCTTACGCGATCGTGATATTGTTGGCAAATTGTTTGGTGAGCTTGGGCCGCGTTACAATGCGCGTAATGGTGGCTATTTGCGTATTCTAAAATGTGGTTTCCGCAATGGTGATAATGCGCCAATGGCATTGGTTGAGTTAGTAGATCGTCCAGATACGACAACTGAAGCAGTATCTGCTGATTAAGTAATACACAGTCAATGAAAAAGCCAGCTATATGCTGGCTTTTTCATTGACTGTGTATTAATTTAGAAACTGAATGATATCGGCAGTCGTAAATGGCCAGTTAAGTTCGGCCTGTGTATCTTTCCGCTGCAATACAGGAATTTTCAAACCATAGCGTGCAAGTAAAAACGCGTCATCCGAAATTTCAACCACTTCAAGATTATCTGTATCCATTATTTGCGCTACTAGTTGATACGCGGTTTCACACAAATGGCAGTATGAAGTAGTAAATAAATAAAGATGTTTCATATCAAGCAAATTATCAAAGTTTTGATTTAAATTTAAGTGTTATTTTAATAATTAATTGATAATATAAATTACATAAAGTGTAGCATTTAACATATTAAAACTTATCAATATAAATCATAATAACATCTTGAGCAGTTTAATTAATATCATGTTTACTAACACTTAGGGTGTGCATGTCTGACAAACAAGAAGCCAAAGAAAGCATAAGCGAAAGCCTGCAGCAGGTAATTTCTCTTTTAGAGAAACATAAGCTGGTGGAAAACCTTGTGCATAAACAAGGCGCTACAAGCCAAGGTCTAAATAAGCAAGACTTTGCTAAACAAGATTTAGTCGAGTTATTAGTACATAAGCAAAATTTAAACGAGCTACAAAAGAAGTTGGATGCTTTACACCCTGCGGATGTGGCGCACATTTTAGAAGCTTTGCCATTGCAGGACCGTTTAAATCTATGGGAGCTGGTAAAAGCCGATAGAGACGGCGATATTTTGCTTGAGGTGAACGACTCTGTGCGCCAAAGCTTAATTGCCGATATGGATCCGCATGAGCTGCTAGCCGCAGCAGAACAGCTAGATGCTGATGAGCTAGCTGATTTAGCACCTGATTTACCAAAAGATGTACTGCAAGATTTGATGGATAGTTTAGATGCGCAAAATCGTCAGCGCTTGCAGTCTTCACTGTCTTACCCAGAAGAGGCCGTGGGCGCACACATGGATTTTGATGTAGTGACCATTCGGGAAGATATTACGCTGGAAGTTGCTTTGCGCTATCTGCGACGTTTAGGCAATTTGCCAGAGCTAACAGATAAGCTATTTGTGGTGGATAGAAACAATATATTGCTAGGTGTATTGCCGTTAAAACGGCTAGTGGTGAGCGATTTAGAAGCTAATGTCATCGATATAATGGCAGCTGATGCTGTGGTTTTTCATCCAGAAGATGACACTGATGAGGCAGCGCAAGCATTTGAGCGCTATGATTTGGTGACTGCGCCAGTAGTAGATGCAAAAAACAAGCTGCTTGGACGTATTACTGTAGATGCGGTAATGGATTATATTCGAAATGAATCAGAATCAGATATGCTATCAATGGCGGGCTTGCGAGAAGAAGAAGACTTTTTTGCATCAGTATGGAAATCAGTACAAAATCGCTGGGCATGGTTAGCGATTAACTTAATCACTGCCATTTTAGCATCACGCGTGATTGGCTTATTTGAAGGCTCTATCGAGAAAATAGTCGCACTGGCAGCGCTGATGCCTATTGTGGCAGGTATAGGCGGCAACTCGGGCAATCAAACCACGACCATGATTGTACGTGGCTTGGCGCTAGGTCAAATTTCATCACACAATATGCAATCGCTGGTTAAAAAAGAGCTAGGTGTTGCTTTGCTAAATGGCTTGCTGTGGGGCAGCGTGCTTGGTGTAATTGCATACATGTTATATGGGAATTATCAGCTGGGTTTGGTCATGATGTCTGCAATGACGCTAAACTTACTGCTGGCCGCCGTGATGGGGGTGGTCATCCCATTAAGAATGGATAAGTCTGGCCGTGATCCAGCCGTAGGCACTAGCGTATTAATTACCGCAGTCACTGATAGCGGTGGTTTTTTCATATTCTTGGGTTTGGCTACAATTTTCTTAATCTGATACTGCTAAACAATGAACAGTGAAATTTTACACATTTGGCAGGAAATACAAGCTGATATTAATACCCCAGCTATCATGTGGCAATTTGCCATCATTGTTGCGTCTATTGCCATAGCATGGATGGTGAACGGCGCGTTACGCAATTATGTGATGGCTAAAGCGCCTGAACACTGGAAACTCGCTATTGGCAGTATCAATCGCATGCTTTTTCCACTGACTACCTTAATGTTGATATTGCTGAGCCAATGGACCATATCTGGCTGGCAGCATATAAGTTTACTGCAGTTGGCTAGCAGGCTATTTTTAGCCATGGCAGTTATTCGGCTAATTGTATATTTATTACGTTATTTATTTTCACCTGGCGGCTGGCTTAAAACACTAGAAAGTGTAATTGGCTGGAGCGTTTGGGGCTTGCTGGCCTTGCATTTAACAGGTGTGTTACCACAAATTTCTCAAGCTTTAGAAGGCATGCAATTTAACATTGGTAAAAACCCAGTCAATTTATTGCTGGTGTTGCAAGCCTTATTGACAGTGATTGTCACCATATTTATCGCCTTGTGGCTAAGCCGCTTATTAGAAAATAAACTCATGCGCGCAGAGCAAGTGAATGTGAATCTACGCGTCGTGCTGGGAAAAATTATCCGCATTATGTTGCTGTTTGTGGCTACTTTAGTAGCGCTATCTGCGGTTGGTTTAGATATAACCTTGTTATCGGTATTTGGCGGCGCCCTAGGTGTGGGCTTGGGCTTTGGCTTGCAGCGTATTGCCAGCAATTATGTTAGCGGATTTATTATTTTGTTGGATAAATCGATGCAAATTGGCGATGTGATTTCTGTCGACAAGCACTACGGCATAGTAGAGGCTATGCACTCGCGTTACATGTTATTAAGTAAGCTAGACGGCACGCACGTCATTATTCCAAACGAGTCGCTAATCACCACCGCTGTTGTAAACCACTCGTTGACCGAACATAAAGGCCGCGTACAGATAGAGCTGACGATTAATGTGAATAGCCCGCTTGAGCTGGCTTTGCAGCTAATGCAAGACATAGCCAAGCAACATGAGCGCGTATTAGATACTCCTACTCCAGCTGCGCGTATTAAAGGTTTTGGTGAGAATGTGGTAGAACTTACCCTAACTGTGTGGGTGCCAGATCCTGAAAATGGTGCATTAGGCTTGCAATCTGATTTGTTTTTAGAAATATGGAGAGCATTTCAAAAAAACAATATTGGTTTTGCCAAAGTTGAGCCCAAGCTAGATTAAAAATAGCTAGATTATTGACAACAAAAAAGCCAGCTATCAGCTGGCTTTTTAATAACAAAATAATATTATTTTAGTTTTGTTTCTTTATAAATTACGTGTTTACGTACAACGGGATCAAATTTTTTGATTTCCATTTTTTCTGGCATGGTACGTTTGTTTTTAGTGGTGGTATAAAAATGGCCTGTACCAGCACTTGATTCTAATTTAATTTTT
>JANNWI010000082.1:0-5798 GCA_031414715.1 Methylophilaceae bacterium
ATGAATAATATAGCATCTATGTAGTTAATTACTCAAACCAATAATAACAATGAGTAGTTAGCTGATTAATTGATAGTACGCTATTTAAATTTGAAAGGACGAATTATGTTGCATTACACCGTTGTGTTTTTTGTGATTGCATTAATTGCTGCTGTGTTTGGTTTTGGCGGCATAGCCGCTGGTGCCACCGAGATTGCAAAAGTATTATTTTTTGTATTTTTGGCTATCACCATCGTTTCATATTTAATCGGCAGAAAGCCTTAAATAATTAACTAAAATTAGGTGCGTGTATTTTTTAATGCTCTGCGATTCAGTATCCATGCGGCCTACAGAGCATGCAAATAAGCATGCATGATTTAACTGATATCAATTTTTAACGAATAAAGGAACCACCATGTTCAACACAACTAAACAAGATGATTTAAAAGACGAGCTAAAAGACAAAGCCAATCAATTTGGTAGCCATTTAAAAACAGGTGCAGAAAACGTAGCTGAAACCGTCAGAAATGATTTACATGACGATGCAAGAGCCGCGCTAGACCTGATACATAAGCAAACAGAGGAAACCAAAGCGCAAGCAGTTGGCGTGATTGAAAGCTTAAAAGCTTTACTAAGCCAATACACCAGCAGTTCTAATATTAACGAGGTAAAAGAACAAATATTAGATAAAGCGCATCAGCTAAAAGGCTTAGTGAAAAACGAAGCCAGCCATGCCTATGAAGTGAGTCGTGATAAAACGGTGCAAGCCGTGCATGATAAGCCAATTACTAGCATCGCAATCGCTGTTGGTGCGGGTGTGCTGCTGGGTTATATTTTAGGTACTAAAACGCATTCTAAATAGGAAGCCATATAAACAATCTATATTATGTGGACAAGCTTACTTAAATTTTTGGCTGTGCTATTTTTAAAAAACCGTGTGGAATTTATTAGAAATCACTTTTTTAATCAATTAAATTCGCAGCCTACTGAAGATTTAAACCGGTTAAAACAAAATATAGCGGCCATGGCCGAAAGCCGTGCCGCTATATTTAAACAAAATTTTAACCAAGAAGTACACCGCCTAGTAAATAGCTTATTTGGCTTTATGCTGATACTGCTGGCTGCCTTGGCATCACTATTGACGGGCTTGGCGTGGCTATTTGCCTCTGCTTGGGCCAGCCCAAACCGAGACATCATTTTAGGCCTCACCATGTTTTTACCCCTGTTAATAGCAATTGGCATTTACTTTTACATTCGCCAATCGTGGCAAAAACAACCCATTTTGCAGCAATCAATACTCCAAATAGAAAGTGATTGGCAAGTCTTTAAAGATGGATTAAATAACACGGCAGCAACAGTTGCAGAGACTTCTGAGGAAGCTACCGTTAACAAATAATAAATTAACTGCAATGGTGACTAAAAAGTGCTATGGTTTATATACACTTTAACTGAATAATGCACGTTGACATAATGATTCAGTATAACCATTCACTTTTAAAATAATCTTGGATCTTTTGTGAAAAACGTTTTGTTGGTAGATGATCATAGTATTGTGCGCCAAGGCCTTAAAAACCTGATTGCGCTAGAGACTGACTTAACAGTGACTGGTGAGGCCAGTTCTGGTTTAGAGGCCATTAACCTAGCCAGAAAAAATCAATACGATATTATGGTGCTGGATATTTCGATGCCAGATAAAAATGGCGTCGATACACTGCACGATTTAAAACATGTAGCACCCGATTTACCTGTGCTTATTTTAAGTGGCTATGCCGAGGCACAATATGCACTTAATTTAATGCGCAGTGGCTGTAAAGGTTATTTATCTAAAGATGCCGATGCCGATGAGATTATAAAAGCCATACGTACCATTGCCAATGGCAAGCGTTATATCTCGGCCGAGCTTGCAGAGCTAATGAGTGAGCAACTGAGCCACCCGAGTGAAAAGCAATTACATGAAATGCTGTCTGACCGTGAGTTTCAGGTATTTTTTAAATTGGCTAGCGGCTTAAGCCCCACCGAAATTGGTACTGAGCTCAACATTAGTATTAAAACGGTGAGCACTTATCGAACACGCATTTTAGAAAAAATGAGCCTAAAAACCAATGCCGATTTAACCTATTACGCCATTAAAAATGAGCTGATACGTTGATGTTAGCCAACCCCATCACCAGCATCAATATGAACACTAAACAACCATGCATGCAAATGCTGATGGTAGAAGACTCAACTTTACTGCGCGATGTATTAGTTGAAACGATTGCAAATATTCATCAGATCACAGTGGCAGGCACCGCAACGACGCAACAAGATGCCATTAACCAACTAGACCGCACCCAATTTGATATTGTGCTATTAGATATAGAGTTAGCGCTAGGCAATGGTTTTGAGGTGATAAAGCATATTCAACATAAGAATTATTTATTTAAGCCGCCTATTTTAATGATGTTAACCAACCATGCGCATGCCTATTACCGCGGCTTAGCTGATGATTTAGGCGTGCAATACTTTTTTGATAAATCGATGGACTTTGATATGGCGATTGATGCTATTGAATTTGAAGCAATAAAATTTTCAAAGCACCGCATTAAATAATGTTAATTGAGAGTTACCCATGAATATTTATGAAGTGCTTAGAGAAAGTCACCAAGCTCAAAGACAGTTATGCAAAGAGCTGCTGGCCAGTGAACCCGAGGTGAATGCGCGTAAACAACTTTTCAAAAGTTTAAAAGTTGAGTTAGAGGCACACGCTGCAGCTGAAGAACGATTTTTATATTGCCCAATGATGATGGATGATGCTGGTCTTTCGATTTCTAGGCATGCGTTGGCAGAGCATCACGAAATGGAAGAGCTGATGCAAGAACTCACTACAAATGACCCTACTGTGCAGGGTTGGTTAACGCGCGCAAAAGTACTGTGTGACAAAGTGAATCATCACCTAGACGAAGAAGAAAAAGCATTTTTTCAACTGTCTGGCAAAATTTTAACTGCTACTCAAAAAACCCAATTAGCCAAAGCCTATGTTGCGGATTACCAACGGCTTAAAGTTAAATACAGTCACTAACCAAAGAATTTATTGCTTGCATATATCCTAAGTAAAATATCATGAACTTGGATAATGCCGTGCTGCCAACGTTGAAAGATCCGGTCTGTGGAATGACCGTGACAGATCAATCACCACATGTGTTTAATTACAAAGGCAAACCAGTTTACTTTTGTAGTGCTGGCTGTAAAAGTAAATTCTCGGCTAATCCAGCCAAGTATTTAGCTATAGAATCAAGCTCGAAAACCACAATAGTAGAAGAAGCAAAACCGACTGCGTCTGAACCTGTCGCTACGGGTACCATTTACACTTGCCCAATGCACCCAGAAATACGTCAAGATCATGCGGGTGCTTGTCCTAAATGTGGCATGGCATTAGAACCAGAAATGCCCAGTTTAGAAGATAGCGAAAGCCCTGAGTTGCTAGACTTTAAGCGACGTTTTATTTGGACACTTCCGCTCACCATCATCGTTACGTTTTTGGCGATGCTGGGTCATCGTTTGCAATGGTTTGAAATGACCACCCAAAGCTGGATTGAGCTGGTGCTGTCAATTCCCATTGTATTGTGGGCTGGCTGGCCGTTCTTTGTACGTGGCTTTCAATCCGTTATCAATCGTAGCCCGAATATGTGGACATTGATTGGCCTAGGTACTGCAGCGGCATTTATATACAGCGTTGTTGCTACGGTTGCGCCAACTGTATTTCCGGCATCTTTTATGGCGATGGGTCGCGTAGCCGTCTATTTTGAAGCAGCAGCAGTGATTATTTCACTGACTTTACTTGGCCAAATATTAGAGCTTAAAGCACGTTCACAAACTTCTGCTGCAATTAAATCATTACTCGGTTTATCGCCCAAAACAGCGCGTAGGATTAATGCAGATGGTGTGGAAGAAGATGTGCCTCTCACCCACGTGCATGTAGGTGACATGCTACGCATACGGCCAGGCGAAAAAGTACCTGTTGACGGCATTGTGACAGAAGGAAACAGCGCAGTAGATGAATCCATGCTTACTGGCGAGCCAATGCCAGTCTCTAAAAGTATGGGTGATAAGCTGATTGGTGCCACCATGAATACCAATGGCGCCTTAATCATGCGTTCAGAAAAAGTAGGTTCACAGACGGTATTAGCCAGCATCGTACAAATGGTCGTTCAAGCCCAACGCTCTAAAGCACCGATGCAACGCATGGCTGACCAAGTGGCTGGCTACTTTGTAGTTACTGTCGTTGCTATTGCATTGCTGACATTTGTCGTTTGGGGCTTGTTTGGTCCAGAACCTAGCTGGGTGTTTGGTCTGATCAACGCAGTAGCGGTGCTCATTATTGCCTGCCCTTGCGCACTTGGTTTGGCAACGCCAATGTCAATCATGGTTGCTACTGGAAAAGCTGCAACGCAAGGCGTGCTGTTCCGCGATGCGGCCGCTATCGAAAATTTCCGCAAAGTTGATACTTTAATCGTAGATAAGACTGGCACCTTAACCGAAGGTAAGCCGCGCTTTAATCAAGCTGTTGCAGTTTCAGGTTATACCGAAGACGAAGTGTTGCGCCTAGCAGCTAGCCTTGACCAAGGCAGTGAGCATCCATTAGCCGATGCGATTGTAAAAGCCGCGCGTGAAAAGAATTTGGTTATTGATAAAGTAGAAAACTTTGAATCCAGCACAGGTATTGGTGTGCGGGGTAGTGTCAATGGTAAACAATTGGCACTCGGCAACACCGCGCTGATGACGCAGCTGAATATTCAAATCGAATCGTTAAAAGCAGAGGCAGAACAACTACGCACAACAGGCGCAAGTGTGATGTATCTAGCAGTGGATGGTCATCCTGCAGGCTTGTTATCAGTATCAGACCCAATTAAAGAAAGCACGGCCGAAGCATTGGCGACCTTAAAAGCATCAGGTATGCGCGTCATCATGGCAACAGGCGATGGATTGATGACAGCAAAGTCAGTGGCTACCAAGTTAGGTATTGAAGAGTTTTACGGAGAAGTTAAACCTGCTGATAAACTAGCGCTAGTAGATAAGCTACAAGCTGAAGGCCGTGTAGTAGCGATGGCAGGCGATGGTATCAATGATGCGCCTGCATTAGCAAAAGCCGATGTGGGTGTGGCGATGGGTACTGGTACAGATGTAGCCATGAACAGTGCTCAGGTGACATTGGTTAAGGGTGACTTACGTGGTATTGCCCAAGCGCGAGCCATTTCAGAGCAAACCATTGCCAACATGAAACAAAATCTAGGCTTTGCATTTATCTATAACGCACTAGGTGTGCCGTTGGCTGCTGGTGTACTTTATCCATTGACTGGTTGGTTACTATCACCCATGATTGCCGCGCTGGCGATGAGTTTGAGTTCAGTATCAGTAATTACCAATGCGTTGCGTTTGAGAAGGTCTGATCACCCAACGTAAGATGAATCTCACAACATAATCATCGGTATGCTTATTAAAGCGCATGTCTTTTAATTTGATAATGCTGTTATGCAATATGAAACCCCGTTGCAATGCAAGTACAAATTAGGAGATACATTATGAACAGAATGACGAAAAAAGGCTTGACCACATCATTAGTTTTGGTTTGCGCATTAAGTATGACTGCATGTGGCACCATGTCCTCTCGCGATAAAAGTACTGCAATTGGTGCAGGCATTGGCGGTGTAGCTGGTGCGGTGCTAACAGGCGGCGGTGTTTTGGGTACTGTAGGTGGTGCAGCCGTAGGTGGCGTGATTGGCAACCAAGTCGGTAAGTAAAAAAATTAGCGCAATAGCCTCAACATATTGCGCTAGATG
>JANNWI010000083.1:0-1755 GCA_031414715.1 Methylophilaceae bacterium
GCCTGCAAGCTATGCAACTAAGTGATGATGCGCTTGGTTTTGTAATAGCGCGCGAAATGTCGCGCGTGTTGGCTGGCCATCATAAAACCAATACCTCCACCAAGCTAATTATTTCTGCGCTAGCTAGCGTACTTTTTCCTGCAATTGCTATTGTTGGTGCAAGCAGCGCTGCATCGCAGGCCAGTACGGCGACTACGCTGTTAACTAGCGCCGCCTCTACAGCCTCCTCAATGGTTGGTGGCGAAGTGGCCATGGCAAAAATGAAGCCAACGCAACTTAATCAGGCTGATGAAATGGCACGTGCCATGATGGAAAAAATTGAATGGGACATGCGCTCGGTGGAAAGTATTTTAACAAAAGATGAGCCGCCACAAAGTGCATGGCTAGTAGATTTACAGGCAAGTCGGCAACAATTACAAACAATCATTCAAACAGAAGATGCTGAAATTGTGCTGTTGGAAGATGAAGATGTAGACCTGACGCAAGAAATTGCTAGCAATGATGGCGAAGCTAGTGATGAAGTCAATCTAGGCGCTAACGCTGATGTTGATGCAAATATTAACCTAATACCGCTAAACGAAGCTGTCACTGAATAGCGTTCCCACCCCGTTTTAAAAAACATTCTGTAGTCAATTAAAAATTTTTGTAAGGTTTGATTTTGCGTGCCGACTAATCATTGTTGCACAAGATGAATCTATTTCGTCCTGCCTCACGTATCAATACATTCTACCTTTCTAATTTAAAGACGGTAGATTCTTAAAACAATTAGGAAGGAAATATTATGTCTATTCAAACATCATCAATCGGTAAAGGCGCGCTATTGGCTGTTGGCGCGGCTGCATTAATTTTAGCTGGCTGTGCTAGTGGCGGCAGTAGTGCTGCCAGCGGCAGCGCATCTGTAGCTTGCGTAGGTGTTAACTCTTGCAAAGGCACTAGCGATTGCAAAACAGCAGGTAACGAGTGCAAAGGTCACAATTCTTGCAAAACTGCAAAAAATGCTTGTAAAGGCCAAGGTTCTTGCAAAGTTGCTGCTAACGCATGCAAAGGTCAAAACTCTTGTGCAGGTATTGGACATTTAGCTTTAACAGGTGCTGAATGTACATCTAAAGGCGGTCACGCAGCTTAAGCGCATGAAAAGGCGGGCATTGCGCTTTAACTTATATGCGCATGCCCGACCTGTATTTGTATTATTATCTTCAAAGCGCTGCTTTATTTCTGATGCTAAAAATTTAATGTTTAAAGTGAACAAATGTCAGCAAATGCATCATTAACCCCATCGTTTTTAGGTTTTGGTTTGGGCTTACGCACCGAGCATTACAATGATATTCTCGAATCAAAACCGCCAGAAAATTTAAAGGTAGATTGGTTTGAAGCGCTGTCTGAAAACTACATGATTGCTGGCGGCAAACCGCTAGATTATTTAGATAAAATTCGTGCTAATTACCCAGTGGTCTTGCACGGCGTGTCACTATCCATCGGCTCTACCGCTGATATTGATTACAATTATTTACGCGATTTAAAAAAGCTGGCAGACCGCGTTCAGCCAGCTTGGATTTCTGATCACTTGTGCTGGACAGGCGTGCACGGTCAAAATATGCACGATTTATTGCCACTACCTTACACCGAAGAAACTGCTAAACACGTAGCAGAACGCGTGAAGATTGTGCAAGATTATTTAGGCCGTGTTTAAGCTCGCCTGCGGGGTAGGCTTCGGCATGAATATAAGAGATTTCTTTAAGCTTAAGCGCACCTTCT
>JANNWI010000084.1:0-2645 GCA_031414715.1 Methylophilaceae bacterium
GAAATTATCGGCGGTCAAAAGCAGTTTGTTTTGGGCGATTCGGTAAATGCTTTTCAATTTTGCGAACATATTTTTACAGGAAGCACATACACCAACGGAATACCACCATGATTTACACGCATGTGCTTAATAAAGGTGGGCGCGGCGTTAGTAGCCCGCTAGATAATTTGAAAAGATAATTAGTTGCATTTTAAACGGATTAAGATATTATAACAATTGTTATAACTTTATATAAAATATGGAGCTAATATGCACACACTCAAAATCACTAAAATTGGCAATTCAGATGGCGTTATTTTGCCTAAAGAAGTGCTAGCACGTTTAAAACTAGTAACTGGCGACAAGGTATTTTTAACTGATGCACCTGGTGGTGCAACCCTTACGCCACATGACCCAGCTTTTGAAGCTCAGCTAGAAATGGGACGTGCTTTTATGCGTGACTATCGTGACACATTTAATGCATTGGCAAAATAAGTGGGCGCTTGGAAGTGGTTAGATAAGCAGCTTTTAGTGATGTTGCATGATGAAAGTTTGAGTTTGCATGGCGGTACATCTGGCGTGCGTGATGAAGCCTTATTAGATTCAGCACTTGCTCGCGCCGCAAATTTGGCCCATTACGGTAACCCAGATTATGCGGAACTGGCAGCAGCGTATAGCTTTGGCTTAATTAAGAATCATGCTTTTATAGATGGCAATAAACGTGTTGCCTTTTTGTCGGTGGGGTTGTTTTTGTATACAAACGGATGGCGATTAAAAGCAACACAAGTTGATGCAACCTTAACTATGCTAAGCCTTGCCGCTGGCGAAATGACAGAGATAGATTTTGCAAATTGGATTCGTCGCAATACGGAATTATCAGCATAATGAGCCTTCGTCTTCGTTTAAACTTATTAATTACAGCATTGCTGCTGCTATTTATGTCGGCAGTGGGTTTTGTGGTGTTTAATGGCACCAAGACGTCTATACAAGAAGGTGTAGAAGCGGCCACACGCGTTACAGTGCAGTTGTTAGATACGGTGATTGTAAGCTCGGTGCAAAACCCTGAATGGGGTTATACGCACGAAGTGATGCATCGCTTTTTGCAACATTTGGGCCATGTGCGCGGCAACGAGATTAAGTTGTATAACATTAGCGGCGTGCAGCTTTTTAAATCGCCACCATCAAAATATCGATCAAACCAAAACCCACCGCAGTGGTTTTACAATATGCTTAACCCACATGAAAAATCAGTAACGCGTTACATCAACTTTGGCAAGCTGGAGGTTAAGCCCAATCCAGCAGGTGCTATTCGCGATGCGTGGGGCAAATTTAAAGCTTTATTTTGGCTGGGTTTGGTTTTTTTTGTACTGCTCAATTTTGCTGTGTATTGGATGCTAGGGCATTGGCTACAGCCTTTGCAGCCGATGCTAAAAGCCATTAACAAAATGGAGCACGGCGATTTAACAACGCGTTTGCCCAACTTTGATTTGCCAGAGTTTGACCGCATTGGGCACAGCTTAAACCGCATGGCAGAATCGCTAACGGCAGAGCGCGAGTTAGAAGAAAACCGCCAATTAACGGCGCTAATTCAAAATCATATAGAAGATGAGCGCCGAAGCCTTGCGCGCGAGTTGCATGATGAGCTGGGGCAATATGTGACAGCGATTAAAACCTTTGCGGTGACCATTGCTAACAAAACAGAAACTAACGCGCCCGATATCTCAGGCTACGCACAAACCATTGTGGCGGCGGCCAACCACATTTATGATGGTATGCATAATATTATTAGGCAGTTGCGGCCAGGTTCACTCGACAATTTGGGTTTAAGCGAGACGCTAAAAGATGCGGTGAACAATCTGCAAAAACAACAGCCAGAAATTAACATTAGCCTTCAACTATTGGGCAAGCTAGATGCGTTAGGCGAAAGCTTAAACATTAACATTTATCGTATTGTGCAAGAATCGCTAAACAATGCAATTAAACATGCCAATGCTAAAAATATAGAAATTAAATTAGAAGCGACTACAACAGGCGCGCTGCAGCTGATGATTAAAGACGATGGTATAGGCATGAATATTCATGATGTGGACCAAACCAACCATTTTGGTTTGTTAGGCATGCGCGAGCGCGTACAAAGTTTTGGCGGCAGTTTTAATGTGGATTCTGAACCTAATGCCAATGCCAGCAACAAAGGTACAATAATTCATATCAATATTCCGCAAGCAATTTAACTAGAGGAAAGTCAGTAATGAGCCAAATTAATGTGATGCTTGTAGATGACCACGCGGTAGTGCGTATGGGTTTTAAAATGCTACTAGAATCAGCCAACGACATTAAAGTGATAGCTGAAGCAGAAAACGGCGAAACTGCTATTAGAGCTTACATGGAACATAAGCCAAACATTGTGGTTATGGACATTACCATGCCAGGCATGGGTGGGCTAGAGGCAATAGAGCGTATTTTGGCCAAAGATAGTAACGCACGGATTTTGGTGCTAAGTGCACATGAAGATTCGGTGCACCCCAAGCGCGTGTTAAGTGCTGGTGCGATGGGCTATTTGACAAAGCGCAGCGCGGCAGAAGAACTCATTAAAGCGATTCGCATGGTGGCAAGTGGTAAAAAATATATTGAGGCTGGGGTGGCTCAGCAGATGGCGATTCAGCAAC
>JANNWI010000085.1:0-8405 GCA_031414715.1 Methylophilaceae bacterium
TTAGTCATCTCGCCCACGCCCAACTGTACTTTTTGTGCATTGGCACGCAGTTTTGGCGTCATTTTGGCTAAATACAGTGCCATAAAAGGCGTGACTACCGCAAATACCAATGTAAGACGCCAATCCAAATACAGCATGTAACCGATTAGACCTATCACTGTCAGCACATCGCGCAGCACATTTAGCGCGGCACGCGAACAGGCTGTAGAAAGTCGCTCAGTATCGTAAGTGAGTTTAGAAACCATGACGCCAGTTTGGTTGGCATCGTAAAAACCTGCCGAAAGCTGCATCATTTTGCCAAAGGCTGCTTTGCGTAAGTTTTCTACAATTTTGCGGGCAATTAACTTCATGCTATAGGTAGAAACAAAGCCAGCCAAGCCACGAAGTGTCATCAACGCAAACAACATCAATGGCAATAAATTAAGTTTGTCGGCAGATTGCTTAACAAAGCCTTCATCGGTGACTTGCTTAATAAGTGCCAAAAAGCCGGTGTTGCTGGCTGCTAAAATAGCAGTGGCAGCAATGGTGATAAAAAAGTAGAGTTTTTGTGCCCAAATATAACGAAACACCCGCAAATACAAACCCTTGGCGTTTGCAATATGCGGCTTATCTTTTTTACGATTGGATTTGCTATTAGATGTCGACATTAATTGATCGTCGAACTGACTATTAAGTGATTAATAACGATAAAAATTGATTAATTTGGCGCGGTTTGTGTAGCAAAAGTAATATGCGTGTAATTGGCTTGGCGTGAAGCCTCCATCACATTCACAACACTTTGATGCGTCGCTTTCGCATCAGCACTAATCACAATGGTCGGCTCTTTGCCGTCGCCAGCTGCCTTAGTGAGTGCGCTAGCAATTTGCGCTACATCGCCGCCGGCCACTTCATTACCATTAACCATATAACGGCCACCTGCATCGACTTCTACTGTAATCACTAATGGCTTATCAGCGGGGCTAGCAGCCTCAGCCGTGGGCAAATTAATTTGCAGCTCGCTGGTGCGCGCAAAAGTGGCACTAACAATTAAGAAAATAATAATCACTAGCAACACATCAATCAGTGGTACTAAGTTAATTTCTAACTCTTCATGCGCTCTACCACGTTGAAAATTCATTTTTTACTTTCTTTCGCCGTGTAAGATTTCGACTAATTTAATGGCTTGCTGCTCCATATCTATCAGCAAACCATCCACTTTACTGCGGAAATATCGGTACGCAATCATCGCAGGTACCGCCACCACAATGCCTGCTGCCGTGTTATAAAGTGCCACAGAAATACCGCGCGCAAATTGTGCCACATCATGGCCGCTATTAGTGAACGAGCCAAACAACTCCACCATGCCGATTACCGTACCCAACAAGCCGAGTAATGGTGAAACAGTGGCGATGGTACCCAAAGTAGGTAAATAACGCTCTAACTTGTGCGCCACAGCGCGGCCAGATTCTTCAATCGCTTCTTTGGTAATCTCGCGTGAGCTTTTGGCATTGGCCAAGCCACTGGCAAATATTTGCCCTAATGCCGAATGATTTTCTAGCTTGGTCAAAGTGTCTTTTGTTACGCCACCCTGTGCCAGCCACTTCTGTACCTCTGGCAACAAATTGCTAGGTGCGACAACCTCATCGCGTAAAGCCCAAAAGCGCTCGCCAATAATCGCCAATGCAATAATTGAGGCGATAATTAATGGCCAAATTGGCCAGCCAGCCGCTAAAATAATTTCCCACACAGTAAAACTCCTTAGTCAAAAACTGCAACTTAAAACATGTGCTACTTTAGCTTGAAGCTGGCGTTAGGGCAAGTTCCTTTGTTAAAGTTAATTTTAGCCTTAATTTTAGTATGTATCATGCCAATAGCGTGGCTGGCTTTGGCGCAGCGTGTTAATACTAATTTGATGAGTACGCGTAAAATCGATGATAACAGCGCCAGCGTAATCGGAGCGATAAGTGAAAGCGCCGCTTTCTTCAAAGCGCTTTTCTATCAACGGTTTAGGATGCTTAAATCGGTTTAAATAACCCACAGTAAAAATGGTGTATTGTGGGCTAACCGCTTGTACAAACTTAACCGTGGATGACGTTTTGCTACCATGATGCGGCGCGATTAATACATCACTGTTAAGCACATCCCCTTTTAGATGGGATGCAACACGATAGGAAACAGCATCGCCAGCAGCCGCATGCCTGTTGGTCTGCAGAGCAGCATTCTCGATAATGTGGTTTAAAAGCGCATTTTCGGCTTCTTTTTCTATATCGCCTGTGAGTAAAATACTGCCAAACTGACTGCTAACTTTTATCACACAACTTTTATTATTATCTTTTATGTTGGTATTATTATCTTCTCGTTCGGCATTCTGATAAATTTCTAAGCTTGGGTATAGCACTTCAAATGTAACGTTATCCCACTGCCAAGTTTGGCCTGCAAAGCATTTAATGGCTTTATTTGGTAAATTTTCTGCGACTAAATCAAACGAACTCATCAACCAAGTAACAGGTACTTGTGAAAGCACAGAGGCAGCGCCGCCGCTGTGATCGATGTCATCATGACTCACCACAAACCCATCTAATTTTTTAACACCTTCACCACGCAAAAATGGCACAATAATTTTGCTGCCTGCGTCGCTTTGCGCCGAGAACTTTGGCCCTGCATCATACAAAAAAGTGTGATTTTTAGTTTGCAGCACCACCGCTAAACCTTGACCAACGTCCAAGATTGTCGCACGCATTTCGCCGATTTTTGGTTTTTCAACTTGTACAAAAAATATAGGTAACAGCAAAATAAGCCCCAGCCAGCGCTGTGGAAATCCGCGCGGCAGCAATAGCCAAAATACGCCAAACATCGCTAATGGCAGCGTCCACGTTGGCGGGGCGGCCTGTTGCCAAGTGGGTAAGTTGGATAGCCAAACCAGCGCTTGCATGCAGGTTTTTAGTACAAAATGTGCGACCTGCAAAATAAAATCTATCGGCATAATACCGCCCAAAATAGACAGCGGAACCACGATTAAACTAATGAAGGGAATGGCAAATGCGTTGGCAATTGGCGAAATAATGGATGCTTGGCCAAACATTACGATGAGCAAAGGCAGTAAGCCCAAGGTAATTGCCCACTGTGTATGTAGCGCGGCTTTAAAGTTGGACAAAGGTTTAAGCCGGCCAACTGTAACGTAAGCAATTAAAGTCACAGCACCAAATGATAGCCAAAAGCCAGGCGCAATGACTGCCCAAGGATCAATAACCACCACAACTAAAACCGCTATTGCCAGCGCACGTGAAATGGCTAAATTTTTGCCGAATAATAATGCTAACGCAAAAGTAACCAGCATTAAAAGTGTGCGTTGTGTGGGCACCGACATGCCTGCCAACAAGGCATACAAAATAGCTACAACCAAGGCAACAATAGTCGCCGCTTTACGCGTGGGCATGCGCATGACTAGACTGGGAATTCTGCGCCAGATAAAGGCACAAATTGCAAAAGCCAAACCTGCAAGCATAGTGATATGCAGGCCAGAAATAGAGACTAAATGGCCAACGCCTGTTTTAAAAAACACATCCCACTGCGCTTGTGTAATTTGGCTATCATCGCCCACCACTAAGGCGCGAATAACGCCTGAGTATGGCTTATTGATTAGTGCCTGAGAGATTTTATTGCCAATTTTCTCACGCAGGTTTTCTACAATATAACTTGGTCGCCAGACAAAATTAGCCAGTTTTTTATAGCCACTTTTACTGTGAATACTACCCGTTGCGCGCATGTTTTCTGCCAGCGCCCATGCTTCAAAATCGAAACCATGCAGGTTAAGTGTGCTGTGCGGGCGCTTAAGGCGCACGGTAAATTGCCAGCGCTCGCCTGCGTGAAATTGGTTTGGATGAAAAAAATTGCTCACCGCGAATGTGTTGTCTGGTACAACCAAACCACGATCGCGGTAAAAATTGAGTGAAATATGCGGCGGGACTTTTAAGGTATTTGTTGCATCTTTGGTCAGGATTTTTTCTACATCAAACTTAAAACGCTCGCCGCGCTCAGTGACTTCAGGCAAGCTGGCGATTACGCCAACAATGCTGATGCTTTTTTGCTGCCAATCGCGGGGCAATTCGTCGCTTAATCGAAAAGCTGCAAAGTTGGCCGACCATATAAAACCGCATACAAAACCCAGCAAGCATGCAAATAGTAGATTGCATAGGTTTTTTAAGTAAGTATTTTGTCGGTAGAAATAAAAATAGATTAAAACGGCAAGGCTGGGAGCCAATAGCCATGTGGCCTGCAGGCCTATTAAATAAACAGGTAAAACGGGCTGTTGCTGCAACAACCAAGCGCCAAATACAAACCCCAGCGCTGCCAATATCATATGGTTTTATTTAAATGTTAAGCACTAAATTGCGTTAGCTTGCCATCTTCTAGCCGATATTGTCGCTGCATTTTTGCGGCCAAGCCTAAATCGTGCGTGACCACCACCAAGCTAGTGCTTTGTGCTTGGTTAATCTCTAACAATAAATCAAATACTTGGTTGGCGGTTACGCGATCCAAATTGCCAGTCGGCTCATCCGCTAGTATGCAGTCAGGTTGCGTAACAAGCGCGCGCGCTAGCGCAGCACGTTGCCGTTCACCGCCAGAAAGCTCGCCTGGCATATGTTCTAGCCGATGCCCCATGCCAACTTTTTTAAGCATTTCTGTTGCTAATGTCAGTGCTTGCTCGCGCGGTAAACGGCGTATTAACAAAGGCATCGCCACGTTTTCCATGGCCGTGAATTCTGGCAATAAATGATGAAACTGATAGACAAAACCAAGTGATTGGTTTCGCAACGCGCCTTTTTGCGCTTCAGATAATTGACTTAAATCTTTTCCCATTAACGCAGCACTACCGCTAGTTGGCGCATCTAAACCACCCAATAAATGCAACAGCGTACTTTTACCCGAGCCAGAAACGCCAACAATGGCAATTTGCTCTCCTGCATTTATCTGTAAATCAATGCCATTGAGTACGGCCACATCTAGGCCAGTATAGGTTTTGCTTAAATTTTGGCAAGTGATAATGCTACTCATGCTAGCTTTATTCATACCTTAAGGCCTCGGCAGGGTTAAGGGTCGAAGCTTTATAGCTTGGGTACAAGGTTGCAAGTAAGCTTAAAATAAACGACATCACCACAATGGTAATCACGTCGTTCCAGTCTAATTTGGAAGGCAAATCGCTAATGTAGTACACATCTTTTGCCAAAAATTGCACTTTAAAAAGGTTCTCGATAAACGGAATAATGGTATCAATATTGAGCGCGATAATGATGCCAAACACCGCGCCAATTATGGTACCAATGATGCCAATTAGCGCGCCTTGTACAATAAAAATGCCCATAATGCTGCGCGGGCTGGCGCCAAAGGTACGCATTATGGCAATATCAGCGCGTTTATCGGTAACCGCCATCACCAGCGTTGAAACAATATTAAACGCCGCCACCGCCACAATCAAAGTGAGAATAATAAACATGACTTTTTTCTCTAGCTGTACCGCTTTAAAAAAGTTGGCGTGTTGCTGGGTCCAATCGGTGACAAAATAAGCGCCGCTAGGGTTTAGATTTAACGATAATTTGCTCGACATGGCAGGCGCATCAAATAAATCGTTTAGCTTTAAGCGCAGTCCAGACACATTTTCGCCCATGCGGTATAACTTAGCCGCGTCATCCATGTGAATCAACGCCAAGCCAGCGTCGTATTCATACATGCCCATTTGAAATAAGCCGACTACTTTAAATTGCTTAATACGCGGCACCACACCTGTAGGCGTAAATTGTCCTTGTGGCGCCATTAGCACCACTTTTTCACCAATGCCAACGCCTAGCAACTGCGCTAAATCGGCGCCTAAAACCACGCCAAACTCGCCAGCGCGCAAATCGGCCAAGCTGCCCACCCGCATATTTTTGCCTAAATCGGCTACTTTATCTTCATAGCCTGGCAATATGCCACGTACCAATGCGCCCTGTACCGCTTGGCCATAACTGAGCATGCCTTGCGCCATGACATAAGGTGCGCTGGCAATCACTTCTGGCTGATTTTTTTTGACTTGTGCCGCTAACGTTGGCCAATCGCCCAATTGATTATTAGCGCCAGTAATTTCTAAGTGCGAAGCCACGCCCAAAATGCGCGTGCGCAACTCTGCCTGGAAGCCATTCATCACTGACAACACCACAATAAGCGCTGCCACACCTAGCGCAATACCAATCATACTGGTGAGTGAAATAAACGAAATAAAGTGGTTTTTGCGCTTTGCTCGCGTGTAGCGCAAACCGATGAGCAGCTCGTAAGGCAGTTTATTGATTAAAGACATAACCACAATATTAGCAGTTTTAAGCGGCTAAGATTCTATGCATGGTGAAATTTAAAAGAGCAAAATTTATGAGTCTGAAAATACAGCGCTAAAAACTAACTAGCTACTGTGGGCATAGCCACACGCACCCAGTCACGCTGTTTCGTCATCGTCACACCCATTTCTAAGATATTATCTATACCTTGCAGCTTTACCGTGACTTTGCTGCCGCGCTTATACTCGCTTCTAGGCAAAATCAAAGTAGTATAGTTAGATTTAGCATCGTCTTTTTTACTTAACAAAAGCGCATCAAAGGTATTGATTTCGTTGATGTGCGCTTCACTGTCATCCACATAATAGCCGTCCACCGCTTCAGATAAACGATGCTCTACTTGACGCCCAATTTTAACCGAAGCACCATGTGTACCAATCACTTCTAAACCTGCACGATAATGACCATTGGCTTGTTTTCGAATACTTTTTATTTCGGCAATCACAAATACTTTTTTGTTTTCAGAGGTGGTGTAAGCAATCAGCTTGCCTGCCTCTATCCAGTCACTGTAGCTTTTACCTAAATCCACACCAAACCCTGTCGTACTTTCATCTACCAACCACCAGTTTTCGCTGCCCGCACTGCTACGCTTTGCTTGGTTGGCATAAGATGCCTGGTCTTTATTGTGATAATTAGCCAATTTCGTGTCAAATTCATGACTATCTTTGACTACTGGCTTATCAAACAAGCCAGCGCTTGCGTCACCTACCATTCGGCAAATATTATTTAAACCATAAGTGACATGAATCAGTTTATTTTTTTTCTCTCTGGGTTGCTTTCTGCGTTGACGTTCATAGCCTTCCGTACACCAATCCACACGCAACTTTTTAAACAAATCCACAATCATTGCAGTGGGCGCAGTGCTTTCTAAGCCAAATTCGGCCAGTGCTTTATTCGTATTTACCGCACATAAATAGGCTTCTATCAAATTGACAATACGGGTAACACGCCAAAAACGATAATCTGCAAATTTCTCTACTGCACGAATACGTTCAGGTCCTTTATCGCTATCAATATTAATAAAGAAGTGATGATTGCCTGGCTGAAACTTAGTCGCAATGATTGGATTAGTCGCCCACAGCTTCAGAATTTGTTCAGTTAGCTGAATTTGCAAAAGGCTGTAGTTGCTTTTTTGCAGCGTGCCCATCATAAGACCTCGCTCTAGCAAAGTGGCCAAGCTGGTTTCTTTATGTTGAAAATCGTACAAAAATAAATTGTTGTTAAGTATTGACAAGTTTTCAGCACATTTGATGACTTTACAGACATGATTCCAAGTGTCCACAGGTGCAGGTTGGTCATCAAAATAACGCCATTTAGCCATACTAAAAGTGGCTTTTAGTTGACGTGCTAACGTTAAATTAAGTTTTCCAAGCTCTACCACCACTAATTTTTGTGATAAATAAAAATCTAAAAATTGTGTGTACGTGACATAAAGTTGACGCTGATATTGATAAACTGCGGCATATATATCATCGCTAAAGCTTTTGTTTAATTTCAACGCATTCATATACTTACTGGCTGTCTTACTAGCAGTTTTATGCGTCTTTTGGTCTATTTCTAGCAAAATATCCAATTGGCGTTTAAGCGTATCACCTGTATCAAATTTAATTTTAGCTAGGCGCACCGTTGTTTCTCGCAAAACATCTAGTTCGTCCAAGTTGGTCAGCGTGTCCATCCAACCAAGATTCTTTTGCACCTCTTGGTGGTGAATAACAGTTTGTATTTTTTGTATAACGCTAGCTAACATCTTTCAATCCTATTCATACATGAGTGAATTACATTAATGCATGTGCAATCCGCGTGCCAACTTTTCGTTTTGACAGCGTTGCATTTTTAAATCGTTACTTATTTTTAAATCTTAGTTCTTAGTAGTTTTAAATCTTAGTTCTTCGGTAGTTTTAATGAATGCTGTTAAAATACGCGCATGTTTACTGGAATTATTCAAGCGACTGGCCAGATTGATGCCATCACCCCCGCTGGCGACGATGTCAAGCTTTCTATTCAAGCGCCTGGCTTGGGTTTAGATGATGTGCAACTGGGCGACAGCATTGCAGTGAATGGTGT
>JANNWI010000086.1:0-6540 GCA_031414715.1 Methylophilaceae bacterium
GAGAGCAACCGCGTATGTTGCCTTGCGAGGCAGGTACCGCTAACTTCTTTATTGAGCCATATGGCGATGTTTATCCATGCAACGGTTTAGAAGATCGCTATTGGAAAGAATCGATGGGCAATATTCGTGATGTAAAAAGTTTCGATGAAGTATGGTTTAGCCCGCAAGCAGAAAAAGTGCGTGGCCTAGTTAAAACCTGCCCTAAAAATTGCTGGATGGTGGGCACAGCTGCCCCTGTGATGAAAAAATATATCAAGCATCCAACTGCTTGGGTAGTAAAAAACAAAATTAAGTCTATGTTAGGCAAGCCAATCTGCATTGATAACGTACCGCGTTTTGATGTAGGGCAAGACCCGTTACAAGGTAATTTGCGTGAAACAAACGCACCAGAAGTTGTTATACCAATACGTTTTAATAGACGTGAACCAGAGGTAGTACTTAGTGAAGATGAATTAGACGATATGTTAAGTACAAATTAGCTGTTAAATTTAAAGGCATTACCAAGCGAGTGTTTTTTGGGAACACATTAAATGGTTTGAGTCGCCTATAATGATTTAAACAATTCTTTTTGAATACTCACTTTGCAACTCATCCAGTCACTAATTAAGCAAAACCAAAGAGTTTTCACCACAAAACTGCTCATTTTTATTAATGTATCAGTTTTTATTGCCATGTTAATTAATGGAGCAGGTTTATGGCATTCGCCCAATAATATTCAGTTAACATGGGGCGCTAATTTTGGCCCAGCCACACAAGATGGCCAATGGTGGCGGTTGGCCAGTGCCCTTTTTTTGCATTTCGGGGTGGTGCATTTAGTGTTAAATTGTTTTTCGCTGTGGGAGGTAGGACAGCTTACCGAGCGCATGTATGGCAAGCTGTCCTTCATTATCATTTATTTTGCCAGTGGATTGTTTGGCAATTTATTCTCTTTAGCAGTGCAAGGCAATGTGGCGGTTTCTGGCGGTGCCTCAGGGGCTATTTTTGGGCTTTATGCCGCTTTACTAACCTTTTTATGGCGCAAGAAAAGCCATATAGATGGTGTTGAGTTTAGGTGGCTATTTTGGGGTGCTAGTGGGCTTGCCACTGCAACAATTGTTTTGGGTTTTATTATTCCAGGTATTGATAATGCAGCACATATTGGTGGTTTTGTGGCAGGTGGCTTAACCAGTATTATTTTTTCACAGCCTGTTTGGACTAAAACTTTTTCAAAAAACATAAGCTTAGCTGCAGCTTTAGTGATGGTATTTTTTATTAGTATACTTATTAAAAACATTCCGTCGCCTAAGTATCGCTGGTCGCAAGAGTTGCTGTTGCGTAATGAAATTAGCCAATTTTTATATGAAGATCAATCTATTAACCGTTCTTGGCTAGATATTATGAATAAAAATAAACAGGGATTAGCCAGCCCAAGTGAGTTGGCAGGTGAAATTGATACTGCGATTGTTAACCGCTATGATGATAGTTTTGAAAAGCTATCGCAATTACCCACAAATCCTCATTTGCCTTCTGCCTTACAGCTAGAAAATATTTTGCAGTACGCTGAACAACGCAAACAAGAATCTAAAGCGATTGCCGATAAGTTGAGAGGTGGTAAGTAAAAACAGGAGCCTAAGCTCCTGTTAAGTTAAACAAAAATTTACTTAATTTTTGTTTTTATTAAAACGAGATACAAACCCCATTAAGCCTAACCCCGCTAAAAATAAAGCATAAGTCTCTGGCTCAGGCACAGGAGCAGCCAGCACAATAAGCTTAGAAGCAGAACCAAATGGTGCGCCCGAAGTTTGGTTTTGTTCTGCTACCAAATAAATTGTGCCAAACTGGTCAACTGTAACGCCTTCAATTGCATTGTTTGGCAAAATATTGGTGAAATCAAACGAACTCAATATGTTGCCCATGCGATTGACTTCTAACAGTTTTTTTGAACCCAAGCTATAGATAAGCAAATTATCTGCAGCGTTTGTACCAATTAAAGAATCAACTGAAGATAGCGTTTGTACATCTGACAATGTAGTAACACCTAACGATACAGGGTTAAATAAATTTGTCATGGTAGATACGCCTCCCATGCCGCCCGCAAATGTTAAGCTACCTGCTAACACGTCTTGTGGGCTGGCTTGTTTCACAGAAACAAAACTACCGCCGTTTCTAGCGTCATAACTAATACCCTCTAAGCCATTATTACCAACCGTTGCATTGCTGATAGAAACATAGTTATTGGCTAAATTAGCTGTACCACCCAATAAATAATCAAAGCCATAAGCATCGTATAATCGCTCTTCGGTAACAACTAGCTTGCCGCCACCCAAATAGGTCAGGCCTTCAGCATCGTTATTTGTGCTACCAGTGCCAGCCCAATTAAATTGCATGCTGCCTAAGGTTTGGCCAGTTAAATTGGTTTCAATAACGCCTGTGCCTTCATCACCAACAAAAAATAGCGAGTTACGATCTCTAGCGTAGGTTACGGCTGATGCTTCTAATCCAGAAACAAAGCCCGCTGATAATGCCAAATCATAAGTGCCAGCAACAGAGTAAGTGTTTAAGTTTATTGAGTTAATTGCATTGGCACTTAATGAACAAAACGCAAAAGCAACCGATAAAAGTTGAGTGGTTTTCATTATTTATCCTTTGCGTTTACGCGATGCGAAACCAACTAAACCTAGACCAGCAACTAATAAAGCATAGGTATCTGGCTCTGGTATGGCTGCGATAGTGCCAGGTGAGCCAATTTCAATACTGCTATTTGCTGCTATAAAAGCCCCGTTTACACCAATTACACTTAGTGCAGAGATGGTGCCTGTTAGCCCTGCAGAATTGTCAAACGTTTGAAAGGGTGAGGTGGTGTCGGCTGCACCAAAAGATACACTTGCTTGATTAACACCACTTGCATTAAAAATATTCACTGCATCACCGCCGTTGCCTAAGCCTAAACCAGCACCACTATAATAACCAATTGCAAAATTAACTGGCACATTACTACCAAACCAATTGGATACAAAGTTATTAGCAGTTGCAACAGTGCCTTCAACAAAAATAACGGATTGGCCTGCATCAATATTGCTTACACCTAATAAGTTAGCTGCACTGGCAAAAGAGTTGGAGTTATCATCAAACTTCCAACCAGAAATATTAACGATAGATGTACCAGTGTTAGTTAGCTCAAACCAATCAGCAGCCACAGGAGAGTTACCACTACTCCATGGTGCAACTTCCGACACTGTTACTGCGGCTTGCGCTGAAGAATGAGTGGCTATAAAAACTGCTACTGCAATGCTAAGTGTAATTTTTTTCAAAATATCTCTCCCAAAAATGACCCAGTTTAAAAGTGGTAATATAATTTTCAATTCTACAAATCAACAATTTACTATGTAATGGTGACAATCTTGAGCTTCGGCATAGTCCGTTAGGACTGCATAAATTCAATTAACAGGGTTTGGATAATCAATAAAGCGGGTTATATAATTTAATTGGAAATCCAATAGTTTTTGATGGAGCTTGCAAGCAATTAAAACTTTATTTCAGATGGTTTTAAATTTAAATAAGTTTTTTTGTAAGTTTATTTTTGGATGGACAGTGGTTGACATTTTATGAATGAAATTTTTTTAGAAGAAAAAACTGATCTAAATTAAACGTCACCTAAGGGTCGCGACTTGCCCTACAACCCTTAAAATAAGCCACCCCAAAGAAGACGCTCAATCAAAATACTATCATTAGTTAATTTACAGAAGCATTTATTTCGAGAAGCCAGATTACTTTCTAACCCCCAAATCCCATCTGAAGCCGCCCCCCAGCCTTAGGTGCCAACAATTTAGCCACTTGCTTTCCAGCCTGCAACGCCCGTGCAAATGCCTCACTCACCAATCGTGTAGTTTTTCTGAGATCAATATCCTGACGACCCGCTAAAGCTTCACAGCCTGCTTTATCCAATCGAATGTTCAGGCCTGTTTTGCGACGCAACATTGCCGCTTCATTTTGAATAATGCGTAGCCGTTGTGCGGGTTCTGGTCGTGCAATGTCAAATACTTCCAAGCGGGACAATAAAGGTGCTGGTACACCCTCCAAGCTATTCGCCGTCAATACAAAAATAATACGGCTAGCATCAAATTGCATTTCAAAAAACTCATCCTTAAAACATTTAGCTGTTTGCGGTTCAAATAAATCCAATAGCACAGGCAACACAGGGTATTGCGAATCCCTTATTTTATCTACTTCATCAATCACCACTACAGGTGTGGCAAACTGACCTTCGGCCAGCAAAGTAAATAGCGCGCCTGGCCTAGCGCCATTCCAGCTGTTATGCGAACCTGTCAGTTGAAAGCCGCCTTGGGCACCACCAGCACTGATCTTCTCCATATTAACGCCTAAGGCCTGCGCCAGCTGCATGGCGAGGTAGGTTTTACCAATACCAGGATCACCAAGTAATAATAGTGGCGTTATACGAAAGTCTGCAGGCTTCATGGCGCTGGCCAGCGCAAGATCTATTTGCAGGCGCTCAATCGGCGCTGCCAGATTCTCAAATTGCAATTTTGTTTTATCCAACTGACGCCCAGCTTGCTCAGCGTCAGGCACACGACGAAAGCCATTGTGCAGGCGAGCGTTATCCAGCACACCTTCGCCACCGCTTCGGCGCGCTTCAGCAATATTACCTAAGGCTTCAGTGGCCTTATCGATTGCCTCTGACACAAACACCTGTATCGCGTGAGATGGTTTTGGCTTGCCCTTTGCTTGCACCTTTACATCTCTGGCATTGATTGCTGATGACCAATGCGCATGGCAGCGCTTAACTAAACGCGCTGCGCGTTCTGAAGAAATGGGTTTGATACTTAGGACGAATGAGCCAAACCACGAGTGAGCCGCTTTTTGTTGAAATGAGGTCTGTGCAATACGCAAGCAATGCAGCATTTGTAAGTCAGAATCCCAAGTAGGATCTACTAAGAAATCTAACATGACTTGTAGCGACTGAGTTTTTTCTGAATAGGAGATATACATTGCAGTAGCGATGAATAAGTTTTTAGAAAACGCTTCTGTAGCAGGATCTAGTTGCTGGTTAGCCTTCTTTAAAATGCGTTCTGCTAACGCTATTGCATCGACCAGGTCGTCATTGCTGCCAACACGAATGCTAAGGGCATTCGGAACGTACGACGCACTGACAGGAGCTGAGTCTGACTTAATTGATATGCGCGCATGGCTTTGCGCATCAGCCTTAACCGCTGTAGCGGCTTCATTGGCGTTGGCTCGCTCGGCTTCTACGGCTTTAGCTACGGCGTGCGGCAACCAGAGGCGAGCCCCTAAGTGCGATACGATGTAGCTGGCTAGGTCTGACATGTTATTATTTCGCGTATCCATGATAATTCTCCTGTTTAGAATTGTTGTGGCTAGGGCATGGGTGGGGCTGGTACCCTATTCATGCCTGCTTCTTATTACTTAATCTGGTAATGCTGCGATCATTTTTCTCACTAATTCTGTAATTGAAGTTCTGTTCTTAACGCAATACAGCTTCAATTTTAGGTGTTCCTCACTGCTGATTTGCGCATTGATGCGCGATAACTCTACCTCTTTATTCGTTCCTGCTGCTGCTTTATTTGCGCCTAACTGCTCAGCAGGCTGTGGTGATGATTTTGTCATTTCACTTCTCCGATACACTTTCTGTATGTTACTAAAGTGTATTAAACACTATCAGCTTAATGAAGTAAAGAGCTTTTATGTAATTACACAATTACTCACAAAACACAGCAGCTTTATAAGAGTTTTATGCAACATTGATTCGAAATTCACAGAGAATTACAGGCAAATACATCGAATTACTATGAGAAACTTAAGACGCAATCACTACAAATTGAGCTAAAATGAAGGAAGAAAAAGCAGCGAATTAGCCAAAAATTACCTGCAAATCTCACGACTATTTATCAAACATACATGCGTAATATGCAATATATTGATCCTGTACCATCAAATAAATCCAAAAGACTTGCCCTAAACTTGCCAAAAATTGCAGAAATATCCATAAGTTATCGATGTGTAAATTACCAAAAATCCATCGCAAATCTATAGCATATTTACCACAAAATCTTTGTAATCAGTACGGACAGGATGCCAGATGTACTGCTCTGCAGCAATCCAGAGTTTCGACTACTAGGTCGCTTCGCACCCGTCGCAGTCAACTCAGGGCGATGCCCCGAGACCCTGATCTTCATAAGTACGTAATTTTCATTTCTTAAAAAAACACCTAACTCGCTTGAGTCTGGCTAAAAAACTGATGCTTTCACTTAAAAATCAAGTGCATCCATTTATTTTTTAGGGTATGTTATACACGTACCATTTTCGGAAATTGTGTTGACAATATGAAGTTCATTCCAAAAGCAGAAACTGGTCAAGGCTAATAGTGTTTTGTTCTGGAATCAAAAAATTTTATTTAAGAGCAAATAAGGAAACATTAGATGCGATAGATAGCTTTTGCAAAAACCTTTCAGATGATGACGTTGTTCTTAGCAATACCAACTCAAGTGGCTACATATGGAAATCTAAGTCTATTTTTGAGTGTTT
>JANNWI010000087.1:0-1948 GCA_031414715.1 Methylophilaceae bacterium
AAGAAGAAAATTACGTCTAGGTGAGCTAATGGTACAGCAGGGCTTGATTAGTCAGGATCAGCTGCGCATTGCACTCATCGAGCAAGAGACAAACAACATTCCATTAGGCCGCCAATTGGTGCGCTTAGGATTTGTTTCTGAGAACATGGTGCGCGATTTGGTTGCGCATACCATAGGCCAAGAAAGTATTGATTTAAGCACGGTGGTTGCCGATGTCGATGCGCTAACTATGGTGCCAGAAGACTTTTCTCGGCGTTATCATTTGTTACCAGTTGCCTACGAAGATGCTACTAAAACCATGATTGTGGCAATGGCGGATATGTTTAACGTAGTGGCGCTAGATCAGCTGCGCGCTATGTTGGGTGGACAAATTCAGCTTAAACCAGTTTTGGCGGCTGAAGCGCAGCTAGAAGAACATATTGACCAATTTTACGGCTATGAACTATCTGTTGACGGTATTTTACGTGAGATAGAAACAGGCGAAATTGATTACCAAAGCCTAACTGCCGAGGGCGAAGAGTATACGCAGCCAGTAGTGCGATTAGTTGGCGCGCTGCTGATGGACGCGGTAAAACGTGGCGCATCTGATATTCACTTTGAACCAGAATATGCATTTTTACGCATTAGATACAGAATTGACGGTGTGCTGCAGCAAGTGCGCAGCTTGCACAAAAGCTATTGGCCTGGCGTAGCGGTGCGGTTAAAAGTTATTTCTGGAATGGACATTGCCGAAACTCGCGCCCCACAAGATGGTAGGCTGAATATGAATTTGTGTGGTCGCCCGATTGATTTTAGGGTATCTGCACACCCGACTATTCACGGTGAAAATATTGTATTACGGGTGCTAGATCGTGAACGCTCGATTATTCCACTAGAGCGCATGGGTTTGCGTACTACCACACTAGATCAACTGAAATTAATGATGACACGACCAGAGGGAATATTAGTTGTTACTGGGCCAACAGGTAGCGGTAAAACGACGACTTTATATTCATTACTTTCTCACAAAAATACCGAGTCAGTGAATATTATGACGCTGGAAGACCCAGTAGAATACCCAGTCACACAGATGCGTCAAACCTCAGTAGCCGAAGTAAACAAGATAGATTTTGCCAACGGTATTCGCTCAATTATGCGACAAGATCCAGACATTATTTTGGTGGGTGAGGTGCGAGATGCTGACACCGCAACCATGGCATTTAGAGCCGCCATGACAGGCCACCAAGTTTTTACTACCTTACACACCAACTCTGCGCTGGGCGCCATTCCTAGGCTAACCGATATCGGCATTTCTCCCGATATTATGGCGGGCAATATCATTGGTATAGTCGCGCAGCGACTGGTACGGGTGCTGTGCCCACATTGCAAAGAGCCAGCCAAGCCAACAGATGACGAACGCAAGATTTTGGGTGTAAAACGCAACGAGGCGATTCAAATATTTAAACACAAAGGCTGTAAGCGTTGTAATCAAACGGGTTTCCGTGGCCGTATGGCCATTATGGAATTGTTACGCATTGATAGTGATTTGGATTCACTCATCGCACGCCGTGCGCATTTTGATGAACTAAAAAAAGTAGCGTTAGAAAAAGGCTTTTCTACACTGGCCGATGATGGTGTACGGCGCATTTTAGAAGGCTACACCAGCATTGATGAAGTGATGCGTGTGATTGATTTGACTTCTCGAATTTTACATTAGCTTAGTTTAGCTTTTGGTAATACTAATAATTAAAACCCATGGCAACTTATAACTATCGGGCAATTGACCAAACTGGCCGCAATGCACAAGGTCAAATTGACGCACTCAATGAGGTGGATTTAGAAATTCGTCTCGAGCGCATGGGCTTAGATTTAATTACTTTTAAATCGACTGAAAAATCTAAAAAAGCATCCAGCCAAAACAAAGTTAACAACCGCGATTTAGTCATGTTTTGCTTCCAGTTAGAACAGC
>JANNWI010000088.1:0-4145 GCA_031414715.1 Methylophilaceae bacterium
TGCGAGTAACGTACTTACCAGATTCATTCACAGGAATCCATCCAGTTTTACATGCATAATAGAAAAAGCGGATGGATTCCTGTGAATGAATCTGGTAAGTACGTTACTCGCATTAATGAGTCATTCTTATGCAAAAACTAGGCAGATAGTCAGTCGTGTTACTTAAAATATTAATTGATGGATAGTAATTGTAGGTGATAACTCGCTACCCACGAACTGCGATGATGAATTTCAACCAAGACTGCGTGGGTTCAAGAAGCCAGCCTGCATCAGCTGATTAGCTATATTGCCGTTTATTTTGTGTAAAATAAAGTGAGGGAAAGCATGAAAGCAATTACCAACGGTTCACCTGTCTTAAAGCTTGCTGCGTTTTTGAGCATCATCTTTTTAACGGGTTGCGCTGGCTACTTTAAGCCCATGCTAAAGCCTATTCCAAGAGACACATCGGCTACAAAAGTAATGCCCAATCTTAGCTTGAGTTTGAAAAAAATTGATGAATCAATCGTTGAAATACAAGAAAAGCGTGATGGAAATATTCAAACTGGGCGGATATTAAATCTAGCTACTTTTGGCTTGGGTGCTGGAGCTGGCGCATATGGCTTACATAGTGGGCATGCAAATGCGATTAAGAACTTGGCTTATGCCAGCGGTGCTACCTATGTTGGCGCTAACTTATTCGCGCCTTTAGATCATTCAATCATTTACGATTCTGGCATACAGGCGTTATCTTGTATCAGTCAAAAGGGAGATACGTTACGCGCGTTGATGCCGCTTTATGAATATATTAGAAATGAGAAAAATGCTTATATCGATAGTTGTGATGCGGCTAATTCTAAAGACCAATATGCTGCTGTCTTAGATGCTCGGCAAAAAGCTATTTTTGCTTATGATTTTGCTGAAAAAAGCGATATGGCTGCCGCCTCACAGGTTACAACAGCGGCGCAAAATGTGGTTAATAAGGTTAATAGCGAGTTGTTAAAACGCTCGAACTCACCCGAAGCTATACTTAATGCGGCTAAATCACTGTCTAGCTTCGCAACTGCCAATACGTTTGGGCAACCTAATGAAGTACCTGTAGGTAATGCACAAGGAGCAAAAAATGCTGGTGAACCCCCGTGCGACGGGCAACGACTTACCTTAGAAGTTAATCGCTACCAGCAGATTGAAAAAACATTGACCGATGCGATTAATGTTACTGGCTCACTTAACACTGCCTGTACGCAAGAAATAACGGCAATATTGCCTTTAAATCTTTCTGCTGAACAAATCACGGTTAAGCAAGGGGTCACGCATAACATCATTATTTCTGGCGGTCGACCAATTTATTCAAAAAACCATAGCAGCCCACCAGATGGCTTATCTGTACAATTGATTTTGCCTAATACACTTGTTGTTACTGGAACAAAAGCACCTACTACAAGCGAGGAATTAATTGTTACGATCAGTGATAGTTCAGCTATCGCCCTGACAAAAGAGCTTAAAATTACGTTTAGCAAATAATAATAACTATTATTAAAAGTTATTAGATGAAGAATGCAAAGGCTTTTAGATGATTAGAGAATTTAATGCATGTATAAGTAAAGTTAAAAATCGTGGCGTTCCACCAGATTCATTTTTGAATGAATTGGTAGATTGGGCTACAAACGCCCCTGATGAAATATTTGAAGATAACGATAATTTAAAAGATATCTATTCAAATGTTTTCAATGAGCTGGGGCCATGGAATGATTTGAATCATAGAAAAGCTGCAATGTTAGAAGTTTTAAGGGTTTTAGCTGGTTTTGAAAGTTCTTGGAATTGGGATGCGGATGTAGATACCACTAATCCAAAATCTAAAACCCCATGTACTAAAGAAGCAGGAATATTTCAATGCTCGGGCAATTCAATGGCTTTTGATAAGAGTTTGAAACAATTATTACTAGTTAATTCTGGCAAAGACGATTGTGTAACCTTTTGAACTACAACAAAATCAAATCATCAGTTTGCAATTGAGTATTGTGCTCGATTGTTAAGATTTACAGTAAATCATCATGGCCCAATCAAGCACCGTAAGATTAATGAGTGGTTGAGTCGGGAAGCCATGGCAGAGTTTGAAAGTTATTTAGTCTAGCTTTGAATCTACTGATTTAGAAAGAGACTGTTTGATTTACTTAACCTATTGCTCTGCAAGCCAATATCCATGAGGCTTCCAGAGCATGTATTTTGATTTTTTATACGACTAGCATATCCACAAAGTCATGCACTGGCATGGCTTCTAACTTCGCTTGATCTAGACATAAGGCCAAAATATCGGCTTGTTTTTTAGCATCAAACTTACGCGCTAAATTCACTTTGAATTTTTTTACCAGCTCTGGAATGCCTTCACCGCGGCGGCGGCGATGCCCAATTGGGTATTCCACCGCAATCTTGTCTGAGCTTGAGCCGTCCTTAAAAAACACTTGAATTGCATTGGCAATCGAGCGTTTCTCGGGGTCGTGATAATCCGTTGTATATTCAGCTTTTTCAACACAAGTCATTTTGCTGCGAATCGCGTCAATACGTGGGTCGGCAGCTGCCGCATCTTCGTAATCAAGCGCGGTTAAGTTGCCTTTGAGCAAGCCAACTGCCGTCATGTATTGAATACAATGGTCGCGGTCAGCTGGGTTATCCAATGGGCCAGTTTTGTCGATAATACGGATTGCGGATTCGTGCGTGGTAATCACGATTTTATCTATTTGTGCGATTTGCTCTAAAGTTTGTAATTCGCTGCCCACTTGCGCGTTGAGTTGAATGGCACACTCCACCGCTGTTTGCGCATGAAACTCTGCAGGAAAGCTAATTTTAAATAGCACTTGTTCCATCACGTAGCTGCCGTAATCACGCTGAAATTTAAATGCATTGCCTTTAAACAGTACGTCATAAAAGCCCCAAGTTTTTGCCGTTAACGCGCTTGGATAGCCCATTTCACCCTGCAGGGTCAGCCATGCCAATCTAACTGCTCTAGAGGTTGCATCACCTGCCGCCCAAGATTTACGCGAGCCAGTATTTGGGCTGTGGCGATACGTGCGCAGGCTTTGCCCATCCACAAACGCGTTAGACACGGCATTGATGATGTCTTCTTTATTGCCGCCGAGTAGTTTCGTCACTACAGCAGTTGAGGCAATTTTAACTAGAATCACATGATCTAGACCAACACGATTAAAGCTGTTTTCTAGCGCCAAAACACCTTGAATTTCGTGTGCTTTAATCATGGCGGTGAGCACATCTTTAATCGTCAACGGTGCGCTTCCTTCAGCTACGTTTTTGCGCGAAATATAATCTGCACAAGCCAAGATACCGCCTAAATTGTCTGAAGGATGACCCCACTCCGCAGCCAGCCAAGTGTCATTAAAATCTAGCCAACGAATCATCGCGCCGATATTAAATGCAGCTAAAATTGGGTCAAGTTGGTAGCTGGTGCCTGGTACTTTTGCACCATTTGGCACCACTGTGCCTGGGATGACAGGGCCTAAAATTTTGGTGCAAGCATGGTAATCAAGCGCTTCAAAACCGCAACCCAGCGTATCCATAAGGCAATTACGGGCAGTGTCGAATGCCTCGTTTGAGGTGATTTCAAAATCGGCGACATAATTGGCGATATCGACAAGGACTTGATCGGGGGAGGGACGGACATTTGAAATATGAGCTGACATTTTCTAATTACCTTTATCAATTATTTTTAAAGCAAATTGCTGCGTTGCGTGCTGCTCAAAATCCTTATGTTCACTATCTTTCAAGCATGTGTACATTATGGTTCTTGCGCTACTTGCGCCTTACTTTTCATCTTTTGAAATGAATTGCTTAAGGCAATTAAAACGCAATCAATACTGTTTTTATCTTTTGCTAAGAGGCACAAATGGCCGATTCTCTGGCCCTGTGTATTCAGCATTGGGTCGAATAATTTTATTATCAATGCGCTGCTCAATCACATGTGCCACCCAGCCAGTGGTGCGTGAAATAACAAATATTGGCGTAAACATACTCGTCGGTACGCCCATTAAATGATAACTGCTAGCGCTGTACCAATCTAAATTGGGGAACATTTTTTTCTCACGCCACATCACTTCTTCTATGCGTGAAGAAACGTTAAATAACGTCATGTCGCCGTTACCTTCGCTTAATTTACG
>JANNWI010000089.1:0-4595 GCA_031414715.1 Methylophilaceae bacterium
GCAACCGCAAAAGCTGCACCGGCAAAGCCTAAACCAATACCCAGCATAAGGGTTTGTTGAAAATTATGTAAGCCATGCAACCAAGCGATTAATAGACTGACAATCACAATAAATTGACCAATTAAACCCGCTTTTTTTGGTTTGATTTGATCAACCAAAACACCCATTACAATACGCAATAATGCGCCAGCTAATACAGGCGTAGCCACCATCAAACCTTTTTGGGCTGGCGTTAAGCTTAAATCTGTTGCAATTTGCACGGCTAATGGACCCAATAGCACCCACACCATAAAACTTAAATCGAAGTATAAAAATGCGGATAATAGTGTAGGCGTGTGGCCTGCCTTCCAAAAGCTGCTTTTCATGGGATTCCCTTGTACTTTTTTAGTATTGGTTTTTAAATTTACCACGCTAAACCCACGATAAAGTGTGGGCTTAGAGTGAAAATATTGAAGTGTTAAATTGTTATTGTTTCAAACTCTTTATGTTGCTCGCGTTTTTGTACACGCTCAGACCAAGGTTCCACGGCGCCTTGCAGCGCATACAATAAGCGTTCATAAGCAGCTTTGCGGCCTTCTGCATCCTCAACCACGCGCTGTTTTACATATTCCAAGCCCATGCGATGAATCCAATGCACAGTGCGATCTAAATAACGGGCCTCTTCGCGGTAAATTTGTATAAACGCACCAGAGTATTCCAATACTTCATCAGATGTTTTTACCTTACATAAGAATTGCGCAACCTCAGTCTTAATGCCGCCGTTGCCACCTACATAAATTTCCCAGCCAGAATCCACACCAATAATGCCGACATCTTTGATGCCAGATTCAGCGCAGTTTCTTGGGCAACCAGAAACTGCAAATTTAACTTTATGTGGTGCCCACATGTGGTCAAAGGCTTTTTCAATATCAATACCCATTTGCGTAGAGTTTTGTGTACCAAAACGACAGAACTCACTACCCACACAAGTTTTAACGGTACGGATACCTTTTGCATAGGCGTAACCTGATGGCATGTCGAGATCTTTCCACATATCCACTAAGTCTTCTTTTTTAACACCCAGCAAATCAATACGCTGCCCGCCTGTTACTTTAACCATTGGCACTGCATATTTATCGGCCACATCGGCAATTTTGCGAAGTTGTTGTGGTGTTGTCACGCCGCCGTACATGCGCGGAATAACCGAATAAGTACCGTCTTTTTGAATATTGGCGTGTACACGCTCATTAATAAAGCGTGATTGCGGGTCGTCCACCGCCTCATGCGGCCAGCTAGATAGCAAGTAATAATTAAGGGCAGGGCGGCAAGTCGCACAGCCATTAGGTGTGCGCCAGCTCATGCCACGCATGGCATCAGGTATATTTAAGTATTTGTGTTTACGAATTTCTTCGCGCACTTCTTCATGGTTTTTGTCGGTACAGCCACATACCACTTTGCTGGTTGATGGAGGCGCGTAGCCACCACCTAAAGTTGACGCTAAAATTTGCTCTACCAAGCCAACGCAGCTGCCACAGCTAGAACCTGCTTTGGTTTGTTTTTTTACATCGTCAATGGTAAACAAACCTTGATCTTGAATCGCTTTAACGATGGTGCCCTTGCACACGCCATTACAGCCGCACACTTCCATTTCGTTGGTCATGGCTGCAGCTTTATCTTGGCCTTGATGACCTGTATTGCCCAGGCTATCCTGACCAAACATCAGTGAATCGCGGATTTCATGAATCGGTTTTGAGTCGCGCAACATTTGGAAATACCAAGCGCCGTCGGCGGTATCGCCATAAAGCACGCTACCAATGATTTTGTCATTTTTAATGACGAGTTTTTTGTAAACCCCGCCAACTGCGTCGTGCAAAACAATCTCTTCGCGGTCAACATCAGATGCCTCAATAGAACTCCTGAAGTCACCCGCGCTAAATAAATCAATGCCTGTTACTTTTAATTTGGTAGAAGTAACAGAGCCTTTGTAAGAGCCGATACCAAAATTGGCCAAATGCGTGGCGCATACTTTTGCCATTTCAAATAATGGCGCAACCAAACCGTACGAGATGCCGCGGTGCGCAACACATTCGCCTACCGCATAGATGCGCGGATCATAGGTTTGCATGGTGTCGTTCACCACAATGCCTTTATTGCAATAGATGCCAGCGGACTCGGCCAATGTGAAATTTGGGCGGATGCCCACTGCCATGACTACTAAATCGGCTGGTAGGCTGGTTCCGTCGGCAAAGTGGATGGTAGTAACGCGACCTGATTTTCCATCAGCACTGTCACCAGTCAGTTCTTTAGTATTTTGATTCAGTTGAAAATTAAGTCCTTTGGCCTCTAAGTTTTTTTGCAGCATTTTGCCAGCAGTTTTGTCTAGTTGGCGTTCCAGCAACCACTCGTTACGGTGAATTACCGTCACGTCCATGCCTTGAATCTTCAAGCCGTTGGCAGCTTCCAAGCCAAGCAACCCACCACCAATTACAACTGCATGTTCATGCAATTTTGCCGCATCAATCATGTCATTGGTATCTTTAATATCGCGATAACCAATAACACCTTCTAATTGACCACCAGGTATCGGCAACATAAATGGCTTAGAACCTGTGGCTAATAGTAAGCGGTCATATTCGGCAGTAGTACCATCTTCAGCCGTAACTACGCGGTTTTTGCGGTCAATCTTATTAATGCGTGCACTAGTGTAGAGCGTGATATTGTGTTCCGCATACCACTCGCGGGTATTCAAGATAATATCGTTGATTGTTTGCTCGTTCGCCAGCACTGGCGATAACATAATACGGTTGTAGTTGGGGTAAGGTTCATCACCAAACACGGTAATATCGTAAATATCAGGCGCGATTTTTAATAACTCTTCTACCGCGCGCATACCCGCCATACCGTTGCCAACAACGACTAATTTCATTTTTTGCATAATTTTTACTTAAGTTTTTGAGTACAATTTAAAGATTTACCCCACATAATACGCAATTTATATGCCAATAATAATAATGTTTAAATACATTGGCTTGCTAAATTTAGTGTTTTTATATGCACAAAGTAGGCGCATTAAAAGCACGAGCGCACCACTTATTTGAACCAAAATGGTGCGCTGTACAACCAACCGTTAAAAACTATATTGTGCGGTTACCCAGACAATTTCTTTATCGGCTTTACGTGGTGCTGCAGTTAGCGTTGTGCCATAAACATCGCTTTCTTTAAATTTAGCATATTCCACCTTGCCCCATAAATTATCGTTAAACGGATAGGTAAGGCCTAAATCAAACTCTGTACCGTATTTATCACCAAAACGACGGTTAGCTGGCGTGCTGCCTAGCGTTTCGTAATTTTCATCCGACTTGAAAATATGATATTCAGAATAGATTTTTAATTTATCCACTGCACCAGAAACGGTCACAAAAGTGTCTTTCATGCCCTGTCTTGGTGTGGCCAAAAAGTGATCAGCCCAACCTTGAAACAGGTGGTTTGTGCCAAGCGGTGTTTGAAATGCGTATTTGCCATCATTGCTAGAAAGAACTTCATGATCTAGACGAATTGACCAAGCATTGTAAGCAGCACCGCCACCAATTTTTAAATAGTGCGCATCAATTGCCGAGTTGCCACCACGATAATCAGCTTGCTTGGCGTATTCGGCTGTATACAAGCCTTTCCAATTAGGTGTAAAAATGTGCACGCCATCTAAACGCAAACCAAAGGTTTTACTGCTAGCATCTGCAAAAGGTACGCCGCCTGCAATCGGTACATCGCTGCTAGAACCCAAGCCATTGCCACTTTGCGGTGCAAAACTTGCAGCTGCAGGGTTGCCCGCGTTTTGACTTAAGTTTTTAACATCCACAAAATAACCATAACCCACTAAAGATTCGGTAGGAGAAATACGATATTTTGCATTAATCAAATCAATATTGCCGTTACGGTCTTCAGTATTAATTTGTCTTACTTGGTAAAAGTGGCTGTAAAACAACTCGGTATCAGGAATGCTTTTATTCAATATGGAAATACCATCAAACACTTGGGTGTTTTGACGGAAAGCAATATCGCCAATAAAACGCACATTGTCTAAATTGACGGCTTGGCGGCCAAGACGTACTTTGATGTTTTTAACGCCTGACCAATCAACATAAAGCTGGTTGATATCTGTAAAGCCTGGGTCAACAATATTGGCATATTGACGCTTAGATAGAGATGACAAGGCTGAGCCATTATTGTGTTCTGGCTCATTGCCGCGCCTGTCGTTAAAATCATCGTTAAATTCATGCACATCGGTAATTTGTACCGCAAAACTAAAGTTTTTGTAAGGCGCAGTTTGCCAGCCAAGCAAAGTGCGGGTGGTAAATGCGTAGCTGGTTTTTAATTCTTTAGTGCCATTTGGTGCAGGCTGTGATTTATCTTCGTCAACACTCTCATAGCGCGGGCGTACACTACTCATCGATTTGCCATCTTTAATTGAATCTAAAAATGTGTATTCTGGCTCTGCGGTTTCAACCTCTAACACTACTGCATCTTCTGCATATGCGTAACCAGCTAATACAATGCATAAATTAAGTGTTAGTACGTTTAATTTAAATAAATGCGGTTTTTTCATTTGAGTTATCTTT
>JANNWI010000090.1:0-5437 GCA_031414715.1 Methylophilaceae bacterium
CGATTGAAAGGTATTTTGCAATACAAATTCAGTGCAACAATAGTCTGTTCTTTAGTCCAGTTATTAATAGCCATTTTGATGACAAAATTCAGCTTTGTACGTTAACTGCACTTTTTCGTCTAACTCACTCGTAAACACACATTTGCCACCAAGACTTTGCAAAGCTACCCTGAAGCCACCAATGCCTGCAAACAGGTCTATAAATGTAAATTTAGGTGAGTTTGGTTCGGGAAACGGAACAGGCATTTTGTTGAAAAGCCTGTATTGAAGCGCTTCTTGAGCTACTTTTAAAGCTGCACTTTCATCTGCTTTTGGGTATTCATACGCAGTATTTGATGCAGTATTTAATATTAGTGATTCTATTTCCATGTGCCAATTATAACCATTTTTGTGAGTGGTTATCAGTTGATTATCAGAGAGGTGATACTATTTTTAGTAGTAATAAAGACTAGAGAGTTCTTTATATTAACAACTTATTTTTAAATGATTTTTGGCTATAAACACTTGCCCTGCAAGCCAATATCCATGCGGGTTGCGGGGCAGTGTTTTTAGCTGTCTTAAATGCTAATATTATGTTTATTCAACACCTTGGCTGGCCAAATAATCCTCGTAATTACCCGTAAAATCGACAATGCCATCAGGCTTGATTTCCAATATTCGTGTGGCAATTGAGCTAACAAATTCACGGTCGTGGCTAATAAAAAATAGTGTGCCTTTGTATTTATCTAACGCGGTATTCAGCGCTTCAATCGATTCCATGTCCATGTGGTTGGTGGGTTCGTCCATCAGCATGACATTGGTTTTTGCTAGCATCAGTTTGCCGTATAGCATGCGACCTTTTTCACCGCCAGAGAGTACTTTGACCGATTTTTTGGTATCTTCGCCGCCGAATAATAAGCGACCCAACATGCTGCGTACCATTTGGTCGTCGTCACCTGCTTGTCTTTGCAGCGTCATCCATTCAAATAAGTCTTCGCCTTGCTCAAATTCGTATTCGTGATCTTGCGCGAAGTAGCCAATGGTGGCCTTATCTGTCCATTTCACTTCGCCGTGTTTGGGTTTTAAATCGCGCGCTAGGCAGCGTAAAAACGTAGTTTTGCCGACACCATTTTCGCCCAAAATCGCGACTTTTTCGCCCGCTTCAAATATTAACTCAACATCGTTAAATAAGATTTTATCGAAGCCGTGGCTGAGTTTTTTCAGCTCTACCGCGTTGCGGTGTAATTTTTCGCGCTCGTCATATTCAAAGCGAATAAACGGATATTGGCGTGAAGAGGGTTTAAACACTTCAATTTTAATTTTATCAATTTGTTTAGCACGGCTAGTGGCTTGCTTGGCTTTTGATGCGTTGGCAGAGAATCTGCGTACAAAGTCTTGCAAATCAGCCACTTGCTGTTTGGCTTTGGCGTTATCTTTGGCTTGCTGGTTGCGCGCGGCAATCGAAGCTTCCATATAATCGTCATAATTACCTGGGTAAACCGTTAGCTTGCCATAATCCATATCGCAGGTGTGCGTACACACTTGGTTTAAAAAGTGGCGATCATGCGAGATGATAATCATGGTGCAATCGCGGTTATTCAGTACATCTTCCAGCCAGCGAATTGTGTTGATATCCAAGTTGTTAGTCGGCTCATCCAGCAATAACACGTCTGGGTTGGCAAACAACGCTTGTACCAACAAAACGCGTAGCTTCCAGCCGGGCGCAACGGCGCTCATTGGGCCTGTATGTTGCTCAATTGGAATACCGACACCCATTAATAGCTCGCCAGCACGTGCTTCTGCGGTGTAGCCATCAAACTCTGCAAACACACCTTCTAACTCGGCCGCGCGCATGTAGTCGTCTTCGGTTGCTTCTAAATTAGCGTAAATGGCGTCGCGCTCTGTCATGGCGGCCCACATTTCTTGGTGGCCCATCATCACGACATCCAGCACGCGTTGGTCTTCGTAAGCAAATTGGTCTTGGCGCAAAAAAGCCATACGCTCGTGATTATCAAACGAAATATTGCCCGCAGAAGGTTCTAGCTGACCTGCTAAAATCTTCATGTAGGTGGATTTTCCGCAGCCATTGGCACCAATTAAGCCGTAACGATTATTATCGCCAAATTTGACAGAAACGTTTTCAAACAATGGCTTAGCGCCAAATTGCATGGTGATATTGTTACTAATTAACATTCATTACTTTCTTAAAACTGACTATTGCTAAAAATATTATGCGAATTTACTGTGCGAATTTATTGTGCTTTGAATTTATTGTGCGAACATATTGTAAATGACGACTTCATCAAAATCGAGCTGGCCAGCGCGTGGCGCGGCCTGTTTAATGGCTTTGCCCACGGTAATAAACATGGCAGGCGTATGGTCGGCAGGCAAGTTAAGCAGTTTGCTCACCGCATCAAAATCAAAGCCATCCATTGGGCAAGTGTCATAACCCATTTCTTTGGCGGCTAGCATAATAGTTTGTGCGGCAATGCCGCAACTGCGCATGGCTTCATCGCGTTGCGCTTGGACGTTATTCTCATAATAATGACCAATCGCAGGTACTAAATAATCTTGCACTGCTTGCGGCGCGTTAGCCCAATAACGCTCTGGTTGCTTAGCCCACGCTTGCAAATCGGCAGTTAGCACAATCAGCAAACTAGCTTCTTCAACTTGTGCTTGGTTCCAGCTGACTGCGCGAATTTGTTGGCGTAGCACTGGGTCTGTTACTAGGACAAAGCGCCAATGTTGTACATTAAATGCGGTTGGCGACAGCATTGCCAGTGACATCAGCTTGGCAATTTCTTGCTCGGTCAATTTATGCGCAGTATCGTAATGTTTAATCGAGCGGCGGTTTACAATAGCTTCTATTACGTTCATTGTTTGTTACTTTCTAATCATAATGTATTGCAATAATTTCTAAGCTTGTGTTGCCTGCAGGGCGTGCCCAAATCACACTATCCCCAATTTTTTGCCCTATTAGTGCTGTTGCTAGGGGTGAAATCCAACTGACTTTGTCTGCTTTAATATCTGCTTCGTCTTCGCCCACAATTTCATAAGTGTGCTGGTCGCCATTTTCATTTTCAACGGTGACAGTTGCGCCAAACAACACTTGGCTGGCAAGCATGTCAGGTTTACTCACAATCGCGCTGTCTAAACGTGCCGAGATATAACGCAAATCACGATTAATAATCGCTAATTTATCAAGGCTGGAAGGCGCGTCCTTATTGGCTTCCAGAGCATGTCTAGCAAGATCTAATTGTTGTGATTCTGCTTGCAAAAGCGCATAGCCGTTAACCGTCACATAATTAGGGTGCTGGCTCAATGGACGTTCGGGCACGTCTGTGCCAGCGTGCTCTAAATCGTCTTCTTTAACAAAGCCGCGGCTCATTTTTCTATAACCTAATTGCACGCATCTGCGAAAAGAGGGCAAGACGGCAAGGATGAAGCGCCGCAGGCAGTGTGTTTGATACGGCAAGGCGTTGAAGACGCAGCCAACAAAGCCATCTTGATGCAGATGTGATGCAATTTATTCCCACTCAATCGTAGCGGGTGGCTTGCCAGACACATCGTACACCACGCGGTTAATGCCGCGCACTTCGTTAATGATACGATTGGATACTTTACCAAGTAGCGAGTAGGGCAGTTCTGCCCAATTAGCCGTCATAAAATCGCTGGTAACCACTGCACGCAATGCCACCACATAATCATAAGTACGGCCATCGCCCATCACACCCACGGATTTAACTGGTAAAAATACCGCAAACGCTTGACTGGTGAGTGCGTACCAGCTTTTACCCGTTTTATCGTCAATGGTATTACGCAATTCTTCAATAAAAATGGCGTCAGCACGGCGCAATAAATCGGCGAACTCTTGTTTAATTTCACCCAAAATACGTACGCCTAAACCAGGGCCAGGGAAAGGGTGGCGGTACACCATATCGTGCGGCAAGCCAAGCGCTACACCGAGTTCGCGCACTTCATCTTTAAATAAATCACGCAATGGCTCTAATAATTTCAGGCCTAATTTCTCAGGTAATCCGCCAACGTTATGGTGGCTTTTAATGGTGACAGCTTTTTTAGATTTTGCACCACCGCTCTCAATCACGTCGGGGTAAATGGTGCCTTGCGCCAGCCATTTGGCGCCTTTATGCCCACCGGTGCCGGCTTTTAGCTTAGCAGCTTCCGCTTTAAAAACTTCTACAAATTCACGGCCAATAATTTTGCGTTTGGCTTCTGGTTCAGATACGCCAGCTAAATGCCCCATAAACTGCGCTTGCGCATTTACGCGGATGACGTTTGCGTGCAGCTTGCCCACAAACATCTCCATCACCATATCACCTTCGTTCAAGCGCAGTAAGCCGTGGTCTACAAACACGCAAGTCAGTTGGTCGCCAATGGCGCGGTGTATCAAGGCAGCCGCAACGCTAGAATCTACGCCGCCAGATAAGCCTAAAATCACTTCTTCATCACCAACTTGCGCTTTAATTTTTGCCACCGCTTCGGTGATGTAATCGCCCATCACCCAATCGGGTTTTGCCTTGCAGATAACCAACACAAAGCGCTCTAACATGGCTTGGCCAAGCTTAGTGTGTGTCACTTCTGGGTGAAACTGCACGCCATAAAACTGGCGCGTTTCATCAGCAAATGCCGCAATCGGTGTGGTGTCGTTGCTGGCGATAATTTTAAAGCCAGCAGGTAATTCGGTCACTTTGTCGCCGTGGCTCATCCAGACATCAATCATGCCGTGGCCTTCTGAATTGACTCGATCTTGAATGTCTTTAAATAACGCAGAATGACCACGCGCACGAATTTCCGCATAGCCGAACTCCCGCTTTGTGCCAGCCTCAACTTTTCCACCAAGCTGTTGTGCCATGGTTTGCATGCCATAACAAATGCCAAGTACAGGTACGCCAAGCTCAAACACGGCTTGCGGCGCAGTATCCGCTTCTTCCTCATAAGCGCTGGCGTGGCTGCCTGACAAAATAACGCCGTCAGCCCCGAAGTTTTTGACGAATTCGTCTGACACATCACAAGGATGAATTTCGCAATAGACATGCGCTTCGCGCACTCTTCTTGCAATCAGTTGCGTGACTTGAGAGCCGAAATCGAGAATAAGGATTTTTGAATGATTCATGTTATTTGTGTACATCTTCGGTTGAGCAGGCCTGCAAGCCAATATCTATAAGGCTTACAGGAGCATCTATTTTATTACGTATAGTTTTAATACATACAGCTATTGCGCTTAATCAATGCGATAATTAGGCGCTTCTTTGGTGATTTGTACATCGTGCACATGACTTTCGCGCATGCCGGCACTGGTAATTTGCACAAACTCAGCTTTTTCGCGCATTTGCGTAATATTGGCTGCGCCGACATAACCCATTGATGCGCGTAAACCACCCATCAGCTGGTGAATCACTGCTAATACGCTGCCTTTATAAGGTACGCGGCCTTCAAT